>NZ_FNLC01000007.1 GCF_900104065.1 Natronobacterium texcoconense
AATCCGCCACCCCACAGGTATTCCTCCAAGAACGGTTCGTGCTGTTCCCACATCTCCCGTGCCGTGATGCTCTTAACCGTCCGCACGATTTCGCTCGGTGAGTGCTTCGGATGGGCTGACAGAAACAGGTGTACGTGGTCGGGAGAAATGTGGAGTGCTAGTATCTCGTAGCCGTACTCGTCGCACACATCGCGGAAACTCGCTTCCAGTGATTCCTCGATTGGTTCGAGAATCGCATGGCGATACTTCGAGCACCACACGAAGTGGTAGTTGACGTTGTACACCGTGTGATTCGACCGTTCCTCGCCCATATCGAACCCACTCCACCAACACAATTAAGTATATCCAAAGGATATACGAAAGTATGGCGAATCGCTTTGAAATCGACGGCGAGGAAGTCCTCGACGGCGAGGTCAAGCCGTTCGGGAACAGCGCCCACGTCACCGTCCCCAAACGCTGGCGTGGAGCCGACGTGAAAGTCGTCCGAACCTCAGAACCCACCGAACAAGACGACGAATGACCGACGCACAGGCTCTCACCAAGACGCTGGACTTCCAACTCAACATACAGAGTGACAACGAGAGCCTGCTGTACGACGCCTGCCTCGAAGCACGGTCGGCGTACAACGAAACCATCCGTCTCGCCAAAGAGGGCGTAGACTGGAACGCCATTCCCGACCGCGTGGCCGACGACGCCGATCTCGTGAAGAACACGACACAGCGCGTCGTTGCGAAGGCTCTTGGTGCGATGGAGAACTACTACGAGTACGACGACTTCGGCCAACCGAGCCATACCAAGGACGGCACGTACCCGCTTCGTGCGAACTACGAGGAAGGGTACAACCTATCGCTTACTGACGACGGCGACGTGGCGTTCCGCATCAGCGCGAAGCCGTACAAGCACATCAAAGGCGTCCTTGAAGGCGACGACGCCCACTTCGAAATTCTCAAGACCGCGCTCGAAAGCGACGAGTGGAATATTGGCACAGCAGAAGCCCTGTTCCACAACGGGAACGCCGAGTTGCACGTCAACGTCACCAACACCGAGCAGACCGTTCGAGACAAACAGGACTCGCGGACAGTCGTCGGCGTGGACGTGAACGAGGACAACGTGGCTCTGGCTGCGCTCTCCGAGGATGGGGTTGAGGACACGTTAGTCATTGACTTTCCCGAAATTAAGTTCGAGCGGCACCGCTATTTCACGATGCGGAAACGTGTCCAGAGCGCGGGGAAGGACAGTATCCACGATGCGCTCGAAGGGCGTGAGGAACGGTTTGTCCGCGACCGACTCCACAAGGTATCTCGGCACATCGTGGAGTGGAGCCGTCAGTTCGAGAGGCCGTGCATCGTCTTTGAAGACCTCAAAGAGATGCGCGACAGTATCGATTACGGCACGCGGATGAACCGACGCTTGCACCACCTCCCGTTCCGCGCTCTCCAATACTACACGTCGTACAAGGCGTCATTCGAGGAGATTCCGACTGCGTGGATTAACCCCGAGTACACCAGCCAGCGGTGTCCGATGTGTGGGCATACGGAGCGTGCGAATCGTAACAAGAAGCGGTTCAAGTGTCGGGACTGTGGGCATCAAGACCACAGCGACCGGGGTGCAAGCGTGAATATTGCCGTGAAAGGCATCGAGAAGCATCAGGACTGGAATGTGCCTGCTCTCAACAGCCTTCCCGTTGTTCGGAAGGTGCGACGGCAGGCATCGGGGGCCGTGGACGCCCCGACCGTGACCCACCCGACCGTTCGAGGCTATCAGGCCGATGGTCAGGTGGGAGTGTCCGACTAAACCACGGGAAGCCTCGGGGCTTGACCCCGAGGCGGTTCACACCGGGTCGTCGACCTCGAGCGCCTCCTCGAGTCGTTCCCGTTCTTCCCGCAGCGCCTCGAGTTCGTCGGCGACGCGGCCGTCGGTCAGCCGCTCGCGTTCCTCGGGGGTGAGTTGAGCGACCGCCTGGGCTGCGGTCTGGAGCCGGTCGTACTCGTCGTCGTAGGTCAGGGTACGGACGTCCCGCAGGCGTTCGACGAGTTCCCCGCCGCCGACGCGCTCGACGAACGGCCGGTATTCGCGGGTGCGCCGACGGAGTTCGCCCGCCGGTCCGGGCGGCCACTCGATCGTCAATGGTTCGGCGTCGACGTTGTCGAGGAAGGTCCGCTGGGTCGCCACCCGCCGTTTGAGGACGTCCGCGTCCTCGACGTAGTGCTCGAGTTTCGACCGCGAGTAATCGGCGTACTCGAGCAGTTCCGGAATCGTGTACTCACCGTCGGAACTGGTCTCGACGTACTCTCTGAGGTCCTCGGGCGGGTGCTCGTACCCGACGAAGGGATACCACCGACTGCGCTCGAGGAGGGCGAACACCTCGCGGGCCGAAGCCTCGAGTCGATACTCGGTGACTGCTTCGCGGATCGCCTCGTTGTACGCCTCGATCGGCTCCCGGAGACGTTCGACCGGCGCGTCCAGGTCCGCGTTCGCGAGTTCGAGCAACCGCTCGCGCTCGTCGAGTTCGTCGTCGATCGCCCCGAGTCGACGGGACGCGTCTTTCCGGGCCTCCGCTACCTGTTCGCGGGCATCCTCTCGCTCCCGAAGCAACTCGTCGTACCGTTCGGCCGGCTCGAGTGCGGCGTGGGCCTTCTCGAAGTCGGACTCGCTGAGCCGTCGTTTGTCGATCGAATCGAGCGCGTCCTCGAAGGCGGCGCGGCTCTGCAGGTCCTCGGGCAGGTTCTCGACCAGACTGGCGAACTTCCCCTCGAGTTCGACGTAGGCCTTGAAGTTCTCCCGGCCGGTTCCGGTCGCCCGGTCGACGTAGGAGTCGAGGAGGTCTGTCGCCGATCGGTAGGCGTCGGCGGCGTCTTCGACCGCCTCGCCGCCTTCCTCCTCGATTCGACGTCGTGCCTTCTCGTAGCGATTGCGTGCAGCCTCGAGGGACTCGAGCGGGGTCGGTTCGTCGTTCGGCACGGGTGCGTCGCTGGTCTGGATTCGTTCGCTCATTCGTACACTTCGTCGGGGTCGAACACCTGTTCGCCGACGTTCTCGCCCTCTATCGTTCGGTAGAAACACGACCGATGTCCGGTGTGACACGCGCCACCTTCCTGGTCGACCAGATAGAGGAGGGTATCGGCGTCGCAGTCGACCCGAATCTCCTCGACCGACTGCACGTGGCCGCTCGTCGCGCCTTTCTCCCAGAGTTCGTCGCGGCTCCGGGAGTAGTAGTGGGCACGACCGGTCTCGCGGGTTCGCTCGAGGGCCTCGGGGGAGACGTAGGCGAGCATGAGTATCTCGCCCGTCTCGGCGTCCTGTGCGACGGCGGGGACGAGTCCGTCCTCGCCGAAGTCGACCGCAATGCCGTCGTCCATACTCGAGAGGATGGTCGTCGGGGCGATAGGTCTTTTGCCGCGTTTCTCGGCGCGGTAAATAACGGCCGGAGCCGTGTTCGGTCGGTTCGCCTCACGAAATCGCTGGTGTTCTCGAGTCGTGTTAACACTTATATCGGTTCCTAGTGTATATTTGTCACGTGGAGTTTCCGACGCCCGATCCGACGGAGCACGTCAAAACGATCGCAGTCGTTCTGGCCACGCTCGCCGTTTTGCAGTATGCCGGTATTCTCTTCGAAAACCCCAGTGAACTCGATATCGTCTATCTCGTTTCTGTCGGCTTCGTTCTCCCGATAGCCATCTATCTGCTGTCGGTTCTCGGCGAAAACACGAAACGGATACCGGACTGGGTGTCGATGAACATGAAGTAACAGTCCCGGACCGACCGAGTAACGGATCCGACGCACGCCATCGCCTTATTTCTCCCACCCGGGAACGTCGCCGAGGTGATCGTTCGCTTCCTGTGCGGTTCCACGCATCTCGTCGACTATCTCCTGCTGTTGTCGGGTTCGTTTCTGATATCCCTCGGCGAGGTCCTCGCGTGAAATCGGTCGTTCGATGACGATTTTCTCTCCCTCCTCACGAACGAGCACTTCGTCGCCACCTCGGAGATCCAACGCCTCCCGGAGCTGTTTGGGGATCGTTATTTGTCCACGCTCGCCGATTTTTCGCCGTTCTCCCTCGTTCATACGCCTTTCTACCACGTTCATACTTTGATGCTGTCGGAAGGCTACCCGGGAGCATTTTTACCGAACGCACTCGAGCACTACTACATGGAAATCCGACACGTCGAGGGTCGAGAAGACGTCCGTGGCGTCGTCAGGGCCCACGGACTGGCGTGGCGCGAGGGCTACGACGGGATACTCCCCGAGGACGCCCTCGAGTCCCAGCCGGTCGATCCGACCGCGGAGGAACTCGAGCCCTGGGTCGACGGCCTCGCGGAAAACGAAGAGGGCGTCCTGATCGCCGTCGACGAGGGTGAAGTCCAGGGATTCGTCGACCTGCGATGGGGCGACGCGGAGACGAAGGAGTTCGTGGCCGACGACGAGGTGGAACTGAAGGCGATCTACGTCCATCCCGACTGCTGGAACGAAGGCGTCGGCACCGCCCTACTCGAGAGCGGACTCGAGCTACTCCCCGACTCCGTCGATACCGTCCGACTCGAGGTGTTCGCGGCGAACGACGACGCCCGGCAGTTCTACGAGCGCCGGGGATTCGAACACACCGACGACAGGGAGATTGAGATCGGAGACGGATCGTACGAGACGTCGATCTATACGTTGGTTCTGTAGCCCACGTCATCACGACTTGTGGACGTTCTCACTCAGCGGACAGTCACGAGACGTTATTACTCCGTTCGTGGTGGCGATTCGTATGGATCACACCGTTACGCGTCGCGGCGTCGTCGCGCTCGCGGCGGTCGGACTCGCCGGCTGTCTCAGTAGCGACGACAGTGACGGTCACGAGGACGACGATTCGGACGACACCGACGTCGACGGCGGTGGCGACTCGAGACCGCCCGAACCTCCCGAACGTGACATCGAACCCGACTGGAACACAGCCCAGGAGTACCGGACCTGGCTACTCTCGGATACCGCCATGGAAGGGAACCGACGGTTCGACTACACCGAAGTGTTCCCCGAGGATACCGACCTCGGAGCCGGCTTCCCCGACGCCTTCGGCATCTCGACCGAAACGGTCGACGCCCACCTCATCCAGTCGTTCACGCAGGTCTTCTTCGGCGACTTCGACCCCGACTCGGTTCACGAGGAGGTCGCTGCCGACGACGACCTCGAGCAGGTCGACGAATACGCAGGCTACGTCGTCGTCGAGGAACCGTTCGACGGCGACGTCCGGACGGTCGCCGTCGGCGAGGACGCGATCGTCGTCGGCGGGGACTACGAACGCCGGATCGACGCCCACCGCGGCGAGTACGAACGCCTCGAGGAGGCCGACCCCGAGTTCACCCACCTGTTCAGACAGCTTCCACACGAGGAGACGGTCACCGCCCACTACGGTTCGCCGATGGGAGACAGCGTCGACGTCGACGGGATCTACCTCTGGGGCGTCTCGAGCGAGTCGCCGACGGCCGACGAACTGACCTGGGTGTTCGTCTTCGCCCGCGAAGAAGACCTGACCGAGGAGACGCTGTCGGGACTCGAGGAGATCTCGAGTTCGGTTACGGAGTCGTCGATGGAAGGCAGGACGGCGACGGTCGTTGGAGCGCCGCCGGAGGCGTAGTTCGGACGGAAAGTCGCTCAGGCGACGATTTCGAACCCGAACAGCACGGCGTTGTAGAAGCCGTGGATCAACATGACGAGGACGACGTTTCGATACCGTTCGTAGATTGCTCCCAGTACCAGCGAGAGGACGAAGATTACGGCGAGTGAGGCCACGGCGGTCGAGAACGCGCCCGTGAGATACGCCGGCAGGTGAACGACGGCGAAGAGGACTGACGTCCAGACGACCGCCCATACGGGCGTGACTGCGGAGCGCAGGTAGTTCTGTATTAGCCCGCGAAACAGCAGTTCTTCGACGGGGCCGATTACCAGAATCGAGAGCACGGCGAGGACGACGTAGTAACTCACGGGAGCGTCCTCGTCGAAGAGCGCGTGGTCCGACGCGGGAGCACCCACGAATTCGACGAGCGCGGACAGCAACGCCGCGAGGACGACGAGGCCGACGGTGGCACCGACGCCGACGAGCAGTTGTCGCCCGGTGGGAACCGCGAACCCGACGACACGCTTCGGTATCCAGCCCAGTGAGAACGAGAGCAACGCGGCGGCGACCGTTCCGAATCCGAGCAAGAGCGCCTCCGCGACGACGAGGTAGATACTCCCGTCGCCGGTCAACAGCCACTCGAACGTCTCGGGCGTATCCGCGAGAAAGAACGCTATCGCGAGACCGGCGGTCAGGACGATGCTGGCGGCGATGACGAACGCGAACACGCCGACGACGTAACCGATCGCACCGGCGGCAGCGATCAGCGGTGATCGCTCCGGCAGCCCTTCGGATTCACCCTCTGGTGGTTGCGGGGACGACATACGTTCCGATAGATTGTCAGATACGATCAGTGTGACGATACGCTCGAGACTGCAGATCGAACGGTGGCCAGAAGAGGTACCGTCGAGAACCCGGTAACCGCTCGAGTTACTGCCCGTTCAGGGTGATGTAGTCGACGCCGATGATCCGTTCGTCCTCGTTCAACTCCGCTTTGGCTTCGTCGGGGACCTGGCTGTCGACGTTGTAGACGGTCAGTGCCTCGCCGCCGATCGTCTCGCGGGCGTTGAACATCCCTGCGATGTTGACGTCGTGTTTGCCCATTACGCTCCCGATGAGGCCGATGACACCGGGTTCGTCGGTGTTTCGGGTGACGACCATCTTCCCGTGGGGGATCGCGTCGACGCGGTAGCCGTCGACCCGGACGATCCGTGGATCGTCGCCAGCGAACAGCGTTCCGTCGACCGCGACCTCTTCGTCGCCGTTGCCGACCTGTACCGAGATCAGGCTCTGGAAGTCTGCGGCCTGGCGGGTCTTGGACTCGGTGACGTCGACGCCGCGGTCGTCGGCGATCTGCGGTGCGTTGACCGCGTTGACCTGCCACTCGAGCGGTTCGAAGACGCCTTTCAGTGCAGAGGCGGTGACGAACTCGACGTCTTCTTCGGCGATGTCGCCTTCGTAGGTGATCTCGACGCTTTCGATGCGGCCGTCGAGCAACTGCGCGGCGACCTTGCCGGCGGTCTCTGCGATCTCGATGTAGGGTTCGACGCGTGGGAACGCACTCTCGTCGATCGACGGGGCGTTGAGCGCGTTCGCGACGGGTTCGCCCGCGAGAGCGGCGACGACCTGTTCGGCAGTCGAGGTCGCGACGTTCTCCTGGGCGGCTTCCGTCGAGGCCCCGAGGTGTGGCGTGACGATAACGTCGTCCTGCTCGAGTAGCGGCGAGTCCTCGGCCAGTGGCTCCTCGGCGAAGACGTCGAGTGCAGCACCTGCGAGCGTTCCGTCTTCGACTTTCGCGGCGAGCGCGTCTTCCTGAACGATACCGCCACGGCCGACGTTGACGAGGTGGCCGCCCTCGAGCAGATCGAGTTCTTCCTCACCGATCATCCCCTCGGTCTCGGGGGTCAGCGGCGTGTGGATCGTCAGGAAGTCGGCGCGCTCGAGACACGGCTCGAACTCGACGAGTTCGGCACCGAGTCGGTCGGCGCGGTCCTCGGAGATGTAGGGGTCGAAGGCGACGATGTCCATTCCAAGCGAGTCGAGTTTCTTGGCGACCTCCTGGCCGACGCGACCGAGGCCGACGACGCCGAGCGTCTTTCCGTTCAGTTCGGCGCCGAGGTAGTCGCTTTTCGCCCACTCGCCGTCTTTCAGGCGGATGTGTGCCTGTGGGATCGAGCGTGCGGTCGCGAACGTCATCGCGACGGTGTGTTCGGCCGCGGCGCGGACGTTGCCCTCCGGCGCGTTGGCGACGATGACGCCCTCGTCGGTCGCGGCGTCGATGTCGATGTTGTCGACGCCGATCCCCGCACGGCCGACGATGGCCAGCTCTTCGGCTGCCTCGAGCACCTCCTCGGTGACTTCGGTTCCGGAGCGGACGATCAGCCCGCCTGCGTCGGATACTGCCTCGAGGAGGTCCTCGCCCTCGAGTTCGTAGCCCGTTTCGACTTCGTGGCCGGCGTCTCTGAGTACGTCCAGACCCGCGTCCGCGATGGGGTCCGTGACGAGCACTTTCATGCGCGAGACAATCGGGCGCAAGAGGTAAACCCTTCCGTTGTCGCAGTGGGTGGCAAAAACTACCGCCGGGACGACAGTGGCCCGATGCGGTCACTCCGGGAAGTGACACTTCGACCGAACCGGTCCGAGTCGCTGCTGGTCGGGGTCGCGGTTCGCACAGTCGGGTTCGGCTCGCGGACACCGCGTCCGGAAGGCACAGCCGTCCGGCGGATCGATCGGGCTCGGAACCGATCCGGAGAGTGGTCGACCGGACGGCTCTCCGTTGGCGTCGACCGATGGAATCGCCTCGAGTAGCGCCTTCGTGTAGGGGTGACTCGGCCGATCGAACACGTAATCGACGGGACCGACTTCCATCAGTTCGCCGAGGTACATGACCGCGACGCGATCCGCGACGTGTTCGACGACGCCGAGGTCGTGGGAGATACAGAGATACGTCAGGTCGAGTTCCGCCTGGAGGTCGGCCAGGAGATTGAGAATGCGTGCCTGTACCGACACGTCGAGCGCGGAGACGGGTTCGTCGAGGACGACGAGCCGTGGATCGAGTGCGATCGCTCGAGCGATGGCGACGCGTTGTACCTGCCCACCCGAGAGTTCGTGTGGATAACTCGTCGCGTGCCGTTCCGGAACGCCGACCTGCTCGAGTAGCTCCTGGACGCGTGCTTCTCTGCGCTCCCGGTCCCACCCGTGGCTGTGCAGCGGTTCGGCGACCGCTTTCTCGACCGTCAGCCGCGGATTGAGACTCGAGCGCGGATCCTGAAAGACGACGCCGACGTCGGCGAGGTCGTCGTGGGCGCGTTCGGTCGCTCGGCCGACCGTTCGCCCGCCGAACCGAATCGTCCCCTCTGTCGGCGTCTCGAGACCAGTCACGAGGTTCGCGAGCGTCGACTTGCCACAGCCGCTTTCGCCGACGAGCGCGACTGTTTCCCCCGACAAAACCGTGAGATCGACGTCGGTGACTGCTCGAAGCGAATCCTCGGTTCCAAGCAGTCGCTCGAGCATCCCGTCGGCGAGCGAGTACCGTTTCGAAACGCCCTCGAGTTCGACGAGCGGCGGATCGGAATCGCGCGTCTCGGCCCGTCGTTCCGATCGGTTTTCACTCGAGCCGGCGTCACCTTCGCCCAGAACGTCCCTACCGGTCGTCGTCGCGGCCGAGGGCTTCGATGGGTGGTCCGTCCGCCCGAAGTCTTCGAGGGCGCTCGGCTCCCCACAGGTCGCGCTACCCAGATCGTCTCCGAACTCGACCGTCGGAATTTCGCCGTCTCGACAGGCGTCGGTCGCGTGATCGCATCTCGGGGCGAACGAACAGCCGGTCCGCTCCTCGGTGGGTTCCGGGACCGTTCCCTCGATCGTCGGCAAGCGAGCGCCGCGTGGAACGCGCTGGGGCAGACACTCGAGCAGCGATCGGGTGTAGGGGTGACGGGGAGACTCGAGAATCCGTTCGGTCGGGCCGGTTTCGACCACGTCGCCGTCGTACATCACGACGACGCGATCGCAGAGTTCGGCGACGACGCCGAGGTCGTGCGTGATCAGGAGGATTGCCGTGTCACGTTCCTCGTTGAGCTGCCGGAACCGATCCAGCAACTGCGCCTGGGTCGTTGCGTCGAGCGCGGTCGTGGGTTCGTCGGCGATCAGTAACGCTGGATCGGTCGCGAGTGCGATGGCGATACTGGCTCGCTGGCACATCCCGCCGGAGAGTTCGTGCGGATAGGCGTCGACGCGGTCTTCGGGACTCGCGATTCCGACCTGTTCCATGAGGTCGACGGCCTGGTCGCGGTAATCGCGCCACTCCGACCGGCGACTGAACGGCGGCACGTGCAGGTAGTCGAGCAGGCGCTGCGAGTCAGGTCGGTCGTGGACTTTGAACGATTCGGCGATCTGTTCGCCGACGTCGAAGACGGGATTGAGCGTCTCGGTGGGGTTCTGGAACACCATCGAAACGGTCGTTCCGCGGAGCCTGCGAAGCTCTCTGCCGGTTGCTTCGGTCACGTCGATCCCGTCGAGCTGGATCGTTCCGTCGGTGATCTCGCCCGGTTCCTGTAAGCCGACGATCGACCGGGCCGTCACCGACTTCCCGAAGCCACTTTCGCCGACGAGACCGACGATTTCGCCGTCACCGACGGTCAACGATGCGCCGTCGACCGCGCGGACGACGCCGTCCGGCGTTCGAAACTGCGTGTGGAGGTCGTCGACTGCGAGCAACGGTTGATCGGCGTCGGTGTCTCTGTCACTGCTGTCGCTACTGGACGAATCGACGTCGAAAGACGAATCTGTGTGTATCGAACGCATAGTTGTACTCAGGTCGGTTTCTCGAGGGTCGCGTCGTGTTTCGGATCGAGTACGTCCCGAAGCCCGTCCCCGAGCAGGTTGAACCCGAGGACAGTCAGCATGATCGCTGCGCCCGGCGCGTTCGCGATCCACCAGGCATCACGGAGGTGGTGGCGGCCGGCCGACAGCATCGTCCCCCACTCCGGGGTCGGCGGCTGTGCGCCGAGGCCGATAAACGAGAGACCCGCGGTTCCCAGGATGACCGTGCCCAGATTCATCGTGGCGAGGACGACGACCGGACTGACGACGTTGGGGAGGAGGTGTCGGACTGCGATTCGAGGCCGGGAGACACCCATGAGCTGTGCTGCGTCGATAAACTCGCGTTCTCTCATCGAGAGCACGCTCCCGCGGACGATCCGGGCGTACGATCCCCAGCCGACGACTGCGAGTGCAACCATCACGTTTCGTAGGCTGGGGCCGAGTATTCCCGCGATTACGAGCGCGAGCACGAGTCCCGGAAACGCGAGCTGTACGTCGACCAGCCGCATCAGAAATTCGTCGACCCAGCCGCCGACGAATCCGGCGACGAGACCGACCGTCGAGCCCAGAACGAGCCTGATCGTAGTGACGGCGACGGCGATTCCGAGCGACAGGCGAGCACCGTAGAGCAGCCGGGAAAACACGTCTCGCCCCAGTTGATCCGTTCCCAGTGGATGGGCCATCGACGGCCCCTGCAATCGGTTCGCCAACTCCTGGCTCGTCGGATCGTGCGGCGCAACGAGAGGTCCGACGACGGCGACGACCGTAATCGTCGCGACGATCAAAAGACCCGCAACGTTGAGCGGATTCGCGAAAAATACGGCCGATTTACGTGAGCGACACAGCACACGATACCGTCGGCGAAGGCTTCGCCCAGCCGAGACGAAGCCGTCGATCATCTCGCCTCACCCCCGAGCGCGACCCGCGGATCGAGGTACTGGTACGTGAGGTCGACGACCAGGTTCGTGACGACGAACACGACCGCCGTAACGAGGGCGATACCCTGAACGACCGGGTAGTTGCGTTCGAACACCGCATCGACGAGCACCGTTCCGAGCCCCGGCCGCTGGAAGACGATTTCGACGACGACTGCGCCGTTCAACAACGTCCCCAACTGCAGGCCGAGAACCGTCACGACGGGGACGAGCGCGTTCCGGAGGGCGTGTTTGTAGACGACGATTCGCTCCCGTAACCCCCTGGTCCGGGCGGCATCGACGTATCCCGCCTCGAGCACCTCGAGCATCGAGGCTCTGACGAGGCGGGTCAGGACGGCCGCCATCCCGGTTCCGAGCGTGATCGCCGGCAGGATCAGCCGGTCGTAACTCCCGGCCCCGGAAACCGGTGCGACGCCGAGCGTGAGCGCGAATACCAGAATCAGCAGGTAGCCGAGCCAGAAGTTCGGCATCGAAACGCCGAGCAACGCGCCGAGCTGACTCGCGTAATCGATCGACGTCCCCCGATGAACGGCACTGAGGACGCCGGTCGGAATCGCGATTGCGAGTGCGACGATCATTGCGGCAACGGCCAACTCGAGAGTAAACGGTAACGCCTCGAGAATGAGCGTCGAGACCGGCGTGTCGCTGTAGTAGGAAGTGCCGAGATCTCCCTGAACGACGTCGGTGAGCCAGTTCACGTACTGGATTGGAACTGGATCGTCGAGACCGTTCTCTGCGCGAAACGCTTCGATTTCGGCTGCGGACGGCTGTCGATCGAGTTGCTGTCTGAGGATCACTTTCGCTGGGTCGCCGGGCGTGAGAAAGATCAGGCCGTAGGTAACGACCGAAACGCCGAACGTCACGCCAAGCGCCGTCAACAGCCGGTAAGCGAGGTACGTAATGCGTCTCATCCGTCACGTTAGGTCGTTCTCGCAAGATCGTGCCACTCGACGAGGGCGGCGATCGGATGGAGGTCGATTCCCTCGAGGGTGGCGTCGAACGCGACGGCGTCCTCCTGGTAATACAGTGGGACGACGACGGCGGCGTCCACGATCTTTCGCTGCGCCTCGACGTACGCCTCGCGTTTCTCGTCCGGGTCGCGCGTCTGATACCCCCTCTCGATCAGGTCGTCGACGTCGCCGCCGAGGTTGTACAGTCCGGTTCCGTCGGCCTCGTGGAGGTCGTTGTTCTCGATCCCTCTCGTGTGGAAGTTCTCCCACATGAGGTAGTCCGCCGCGGGGCTGTTCGAACCGGTACTGCCGAGTTCGAGGTGGAACTCGCCGCTGTCCGTTCGGTCCTGGAGCGACGCTCGCTCGAGGATTTCGACATCGACGGTGACGCCGATTTCGTCGAACTCGGCCTGGAGGATCTGGGCAAGGTCCCGTCCGTTGTCCATGTCGTTGTCCACGAGACAGGTCAGTTCCTCCCCGTCGTAGGACGATTGGTCGACGAGGTCGCGGGCGGTCGTCCGGTCGCGCTCGTAGGTCGGTAGTTCCGAGTCGACGGCCCAGTCGACGACGGTCGATATCGGGCCATCTGCGGGCTTCCCGATGCCTTCGAGCACCGTTTCGACGATCTCTTCCTGTGAGATGGCGTAGTTGAGTGCTCGGCGGAGGTCGGTGTCGTCCGTCGGCGTTCGATGGATATTGATCCAGACGGACGTCGCACCCGACGACTGTTGGGTTTCGAGTCGAACGTCGTCGTGCTCCCGGAGCGACGAGACGCGACTCTTCGCCGGGTCGTAGATCACGTCGGCGTCGCCGCTGACGAGTAGATCCGTGCGGGTCGTCGCGTCCTCGGCTGCTCGGAACGTGAGTTCGCTGGGATTCGGTTCGTCACCCCAGTAGTCGTCGAAGCGTTCGACGCGAACGTACTGGCCGCGTTCGATCTCCTCGAGCGTGAATGGCCCGGTGCCGATGATCTCGCCCGCCCGTCGGTCGGCTTCGGGCGGCTGGATGTCGATCATGTTGTGGGCGATCGTTCCCGGAAAGCCGGGGAACGGATCCCGGTTTTCGAACTCGACCGTGTAGTCGTCGATTTTCGTGACGCTGCCGGGTTCCAGATGTAGCCAGCCGTGGACGAAGTCACCGCGGTCGGTGAGGATGTCCTCCTCGAAGGAGTGGACGACGTCGTCGGCGGTGAGTTCGTCGCCGTTGTGGAACTGAACACCTTCCCGGAGTTCGAACACCCACGTCGTGTCGTCGGTTGCGGTCCAGTCGGTTGCCAGCCACGGTTTCGGCTGCATGTCGTCGGTTCCCCAGACCAGCGGTTCGACGACGCGCGTCCAGTAGGGTGCCATTCCACCCCACGTGTCGTAGGAGTCAGTCGAGGTCGGGTCGGAGGACAGTCCGATCGTGAATCCCGTGTCGTTGTCCCGGGAGGAGGATTCCGCACAGCCTGCGAGACCGGCGACTCCGCCGCCGGCGATGCCGGCGAGAACGCGTCGACGAGAGGATTCGAGCGTCATTATCGGATCACTCGAGAGGAGCAAATGGTCGTTGTGAGGACCGAAACGACAGGCGTCACCGTCGAATTCGGCTGCTTACGGTTGCAGCGTGGCGTTCGTCGACGATGACTCCGGTTGGGGCGACGTGTTGCTGTCATTGAACAACCTCACTTGCTGTATTGAAAATCTACTTGTTAATGATTTCGATGTACCCGAGTCGTCGGCTCGGTCGTGGCTGAGAACTGGAAACTGGCGACTCGTCGGCGTTCGATAGTCTAACGGACTACTCGACAGCGAGTCATTCGCCGAGAATGGCCCGAGTCCAGAGTGCCGACGCTCAAAGCACCTCGCTACTGAGCAGTTCCCAGCCGACCTCGAAGGCGGCGTACAGGTACGCGGCGAAGAAGAAGGCGTAGACCGGGGTCACGTAGAGAACGACGAGCGAGAACGAGACGTTCCGGAGGTAGATCGGCGGCAGCCAGTCGACGACTTGGACGCGACCGCGCTTTTCCGTCAACAGCCCGTTCGATACCGTCAGGACGCCGCCGTCCCGATCTTCTGTGGGCTGCTGCTGGGCGAACAGTGCCTTTCCACTGGCTAGCAGCAGCGACAGCAATACCTCGGCGCCGTAGACGAACACGAGCGTCGCTGGCTCCCACTCGAGGGCGACGACGCCGACGAGTGGAACGTAGGTTCGCCAGGAAGATCGGCAGGAGCGCCGCCCGGTCGCCGGCTCGTTCGGACGGGAACGGGGAAGGAACGATTTCGTGAGCGGTTTCTTTCCACCGTCTAATAAGGCGTTTGATAGGACGCGATCAGATCGTGATCAACACCGCCCCCACGACCACCAGCGCCGCGCCAGCGACGACGCCTCGAGTTACACGCTCGAGGTCCCGTAACAACACCGCTGCGAACACGAGCGTAAACAGCGGCGCGGTCGCGACGAGCGGATCGACGATGGCGATCCGGCCTTCCTCGAGGCCGAGTGCGGCCATCAGCGACAGCATCGCGACGGTCGTCACCAGGCCGCTGCCGACGAAGTACCGGTAGGAGGCACGCGGCTTCTCGAGGACGTCCCGCCCACCGACGACAGCAACGTACGCGACGAGCGCGACCAGCCCGGCCGTCTCGTTGATGGCGACCGCCTCGAGCGCGGAGATCGGCGTCTCGAGCATGCCGTACCGTCGGGCGACGTTCGCGACCGCGAAGGTGATCGCGGCGGCGATCGGCCACAGCAACTCGCGGGCCTGCCAGCCCTCGAGGTCGCCGCCCTGGGAGGCAGTCAGCACCGAGAGTCCGGCGACGAGAATCACGATGCCCAGGCCCGTCACCGGCCCGAGTGGTTCGCCGAGAAAGACCAGCGCGATCAGCGTCGCGAACAGCGGTCGCGTACTGAGGATCGTACTGTTGAGGCTCGCGCCGACCTTGTCGACGCCGACGAAGATCGTGATCCGGCCGAGTGCGGTGCCGATCACGCCCGCGAAGGCGAAAACGGCGAGCACCTCGAGCGTAAGTCCTGAGAACGCAGACCGGCCGTAGAGGGCGGCGATGACGAGCCAGTAGATCACCGAGTCGACGATCACGACGACTAGCGACGCCTGGACCGACCCGCCACCTGCGGCCATCCCACGCTTGTCGAAGATCGGCGCGAACCCCCAGAAGAGAGCCGGGATCAGGGCGAGCACCAGTACCTGAAGCGTCGCGTCGGTCATCGACGATCCTCCGTTCCAGTCCGTATTGCCATCGCCGGAAGTGCGGACGGGCAACGGGTCAATATTGTGCTCTCGGCGATTCGTCCACCGTCGCGTTCGACGATGTCGTCCGAGCAACTGTCGTCGGGTGGAAATGGACGACGCGAGCGCTATCGATCGACACCAGACAGTATTTACCTCTCGGTTAACTACGCGTTACCCACGTCTATGCCGTCTCCATCCGCCGAAACCGTTTCCCCGCCGCTCGAGGTGTCCCCTCTCGAGTGGCTGGAATCCTCTCTACTCGAGTTCGCCGGGTCGCTCGGAGACGGTGCGTGGCTCTCGGTCGCGCTTATCTTGCTTGGCTCGGTCCTACTGGCGCGGTTCGTCCAGTGGGCGAGCCGTCGATATCTCGGCAGCAGGGGCGAAGAGGAGACGTTCGGCCGGGCGGCCTTCACCGAGGTCCACACGCCGCTTGCGATCACGGTCGCACTGCTTGGCGTCTACTTCAGTCTGGCCGTACTGGACCTCCTCGAGTCGGTCGTCGTCGGTCTCATCGGCACGGTGCTGGTCGTTCTTTGGGCGCGAGCGTCGATCCGGATCGGCCGACACTGGATCGAGATGCTCCAGGAGGGGGAGGCGACCTACGAGTTCGCGCCGATGTTCGGCAACCTCTGGACGATCGTCGTCGCTATCAGTTCCGTCCTGCTGTTGGTCTCGATCTGGGATCTCGAGGTCACGCCCTTCCTCGCGTCGGCCGGCGTCATCGGCATCGTGATCGGCTTTGCCGCCCAGGACGCCATCGGGAACCTGATCGGCGGCGTCGCCCTGTACTTCGACAACACGTACAAACTCGGGGACGTCATCCGGGTCGAAGACGACATGCGCGGGACGGTCACCGACGTCGGCATCCGGAGCACGACGGTGCTGACCGAGGACAACCTGCTCGTGACGGTGCCGAACGCGATGCTCAACTCGACGCAGGTGGTCAACGAGAGCGCGCCACAGCGACACATGCGGCTCCGGATCCCGATCACGGCCGCTTACGGTACCGACTACGAACTGGTCGAGGAACTCGTCCTCGAGGTCTGCGAGGAGTGTCCGCTCGTTTTGGACTCGCCGTCGCCGAAACTGCTCTTCAAGGAGTTCGGTGACTCTGCGCTGGTGTTCGAACTCAGAGTGTACATCAACCACCCGCTGGTCGAGAAACGCGCGATCGACCGGATCAATCGCGGCGTCTACGATGCCTTCGAGGACGCCGGGATCACGATCCCGTTCCCACAGCGGGAACTCAGCTTTTTGGAGGACGACGTCGGGTACGAGTTCGACGAGCGAACCGTGACCGACGAGTCGCCGGCGGATCGTGACTGATCCGCGCCGGCGTGCAAACCCATCTCTCGAGTATCGATCTTCGCCAGCCGGGAACTGGCACCGACCATTATTTCCATTCGGCGCGTACCATCGCGTATGTACGACCGAATCCTGCTACCGACCGACGCCGAGAAGGGAGCCGAACTCGCGACCGAACACGCCATCGCACTCGCCGACCACACCGACGCCGACCTCCACCTGCTGTACGTCGTCGACAGCGACGTCTACGGCTCCTACACCGGCGACGAGTACGTCCACGAACTCGAGGGGCTCGAGACTGCCCTCGAACAGGAAGGTGAGGACGCTCTCGAGGCGGCCGCTGAATCGGCTCGTGAGGCAGGTCTCGAGCCGGAGACGGCGGTCAGGCACGGGACGCCACACGAGGAAATTCTCGACTACGCCGACGACGAGGACGTCGACCTGCTGGTCATGGGGTCGAAAGAGCGCTCGGGCGAGTACCGACGACTGCTGGGAAGCGTCACCGACCGCGTCGCACGACTGGCCTCTCGGCCGGTGACGATCGTCAAGACGCCGGTCGAGGAGTAGTCGCCGGCGCTTTCGTAGCGACGTTCGGTAGCTACTCGAGCGCTGCGACGGCTCTGACCGGGGAGCCGTCGCCGTCTTTCAGCGGCAGTGGGAACGCATACAGCGTGAATCGCTCGGGAAGCTCCTCGAGGTTCGTGAGGTTCTCGAGGATCGGCAGGTCGGCACCCAGCAGTTCGTCGTGGGCGGGAATCCCGTCTGGTTCGTTCGCACTCGCGCGTTCCGTCGGCGTCGGATCCGGGCTGAGCGTATCCGTCGCGACGCCACAGTTCGCGTTTCGGAGGACCGTCGCAGTCTCTGGTGTAAGGTACGGATGGTCGAGGTAGGCATCGGTGTTCCAGTGGGCGTCGTAGCCGGTTCGGACGACCAGCAGGTCTGCGGACTCGAGCGTGGCCGGCAGCTCCGCTGGCTCGATCGGTTCCCGTGGTTCGCAGGGCGCGAGATCGACGAACTGCGCGTCGAAGACGTACTCGCCGACGTCGCGATCCTCGAGGGTGTCCCCGTCGGATTCGGTGTGACTTGGGGCGTCGATGTGGGTACCCGCGTGACTGCTACAGCGCAGTTCTCGAACGGAAGCGCCGTCCTCCGGTATTGTCGCCCACTCCTCGAGTTCCACCGCAGGGTCGCCGGGATACGTCTGCATTCCGGACTCGATCGGATGCGAGAGGTCGCGGTACATCGCTCGAGCGTTCGTTTGCCTCGGCAAAACCTGAACTGGTTTATCCGGGGCCGCACAATCGGCGACCGATGACAGTCGTCGCCTTCGACTTCGACGGGACGCTTTCCGACTCCGAGATGACCGTGTTGCTCGGTGACCGCTGTGGCGTCGCCGACGACATGGCCGAGATCACCGAACGCGCGATGAACGACGAAATCGGCTATGCCGAGAGTCTACGGGAACGAGCAGCCCTGCTCGAGGGCCTCTCCGAGGACGACGCCCGCGACGCCTTCGACGAGGTCGAACTCCGCGAGGGTGCAGCCGACCTGATCGCCGAATTGAACGACGCCGGCGTCACGACGGCGATCCTGACCGGCGGCTTCGAACGCGGCGTCGCGACGGCACTCGAGCGCGAGGGAGTCTCGGTCGATCACATCGTCTCGAACCGACTGCCGATGGAAGACGGGGAGAGCGAGGCGACAGCCTCGGATACTGCGAGCGGCGATCAGCCGCGAGCACTCACCGGCGACGTCGAGGGGCCACTCATCGAGGGGACCAAAGACGACGCCCTCGAGGATCTGGCCGACGACGTCGGCGTCTCGCTCGCGGAAACCGTCGCGGTCGGCGACGGAGCCAACGACCTGCCGATGCTCGAGGTCGCGGGGCTCTCGATCGGTTTCGACCCGAAACCGGCCGTCGAACCGGCGTGTGACGTCGTCGTGACCTCGATGGAGGAGGCCCGCGAGGTGCTCGACGAGGAGGCCGTCCTCGAGTCGGCCTGACCTGTTCCATTCTTACGTTTCTGCGGTTTCGACTGGCACTGCCGGCGATATGTCTCGGTTCCGACTCTCCTTGCGATATGCCAACCGGGTGTTCATGTATCTGCCCCGTGATCCATCTACTATGCGCGAATTCGCTTTTACCATCACCTACGACCGGGGTGCGGATCACCTGATGGACGTTTTCATCGACCACCCCGGTCTCTACGCGCGGACCGTCTCGTGTCAGGCGACCACCGAGACGATGTGGCGACTGGACGAGGTAACCGGTCCTCGAGAGGCACTGGCGGTCTACGACGACCGCCTCGCGAACCTCTCGCGGTGTTCCAGCCTCCGTGGAATGGGCGGCTGCTCGATCGACTGGACCTACGAGACGATCGCCGAACGCCCGACGCGTCGACTCATCTACTCCCGCCAGTCCGAGGGTGACGGCTGTCGGTCGGTGCCGTATCTCGCCGCGAAACACCTCGAGGACGGCGTTCTCTGCCGGGCCGAACAGCACGGCCACGAGTACCGGTGGCGGCTCCTCGCCGAGGACGACGTCGCGGTTCGCTCTATCTACGACGAACTGGGGGCGAACCTGCGTGACGGGCTCGCCCTCGAGTTCGAACGAGTCGGGGACTCGACCGACTGGCCCGACGACCTCGCGGAGCGTTCCAACCTGCCGTACAAACAGCGCGAGGCGCTCGAGCTGGCCGTCGAGTACGGCTACTACGACGATCCGCGTAGGATGTCGATCCAGGAAATCGCGGACGAAGAAGGGATTCCGACATCGACGCTACAGTACCGACTCACCCGCGCGGAGGCCTGGCTCGCCAGGACGTTCGTCTCGACCGACACGGGGGATCCAGTGGTGCAGGCGATGGCGACGACGGCCGACGACTAGTACCGTTCCAAGCGTCGACTGACAATCGAAATCGGGCGACCACCATCGATTTCTCCCAGCAGTTCCGGCTCGTGACGCCACTAGCGTCTGCCGTCTCGAGTGGTCCATCTCCCTGTCCCATCCCGGGTTTCGTTTCGCTTTCCGGACACGAGTTGGAATATGCCGAACGAAATTCCAACCGCTCTCGGCCGGTAGGATAGCTCGAGAGCGAACATGCACTCCGACGAACCGCGCACTGACAGTGGCGTATCGCGACGAAGCTATCTCGGACTCGGCGGCAGCGCACTGGCCGCGCTTTCATTTGCGCCGGCCGGCAGCGCAACCGAGGACGAAGCCGGTACCGAGGGGACGGCAGACCGAATTCTGATCCAGAACGGAACGATCGTTACCGTCGACCCCGACTACGGCGTCCTCGAGAACGCGGACCTGCTCGTCGAGGACGGCCGAATCGAGGAGATCGGTCACGACCTCGAGGCGCCGGCCGCGGCGACGATCGACGCCAGCGACGCGATCGTCACGCCCGGCTTCGTCAACTCCCATCTCCACACCTGGCAGGCCGGCGTCCGCGGCGTCGCGGGCGACTGGTCGTTCATGGAGTATCTCGATCTGATGCTTGGCCAGGTCAGCGCCCAGTACACGCCCGACGACGTCTATCTCGGGAACCTCTTTGGCGCACTCGAGCAACTCAACGCCGGCGCGACGACGATCCTGGACTGGTTCCACGTCGCCAATTCGCCGGGCCACACGAACCGGGCGGTCGACGCGCTCGAGGACGCCGGTATTCGGGCCGTCTTCGGCCACGGAACGCCGGGCGACGACAGCGACCTGTGGTGGGAGGAGAGTACGGAGCCCCACCCCGACGACGTCCGACGACTCGCCGAGGAGCGGTTCCCGACCGACGACGGCTTGCTCACGCTGGCGCTGGGGATCCGCGGCCCAGACTACTCGACCGACGAGGTCGTCGAACACGACATCGAACTCGCACGCGAACTCGGCGTGCCCGCGTCGATGCACATCGGCTCGCTCGGACCGGGCGGCGTCGAGACGCTCGAGGAACTCGACTTGCTTGGGGACGACCTCAACTACGTCCACGGCAATCGACTCACTGAAGAGGAGTTCGAACTGATCGGCGAGTCCGGCGGTTCGGTCTCGATCACGCCCGAGGTCGAGATGCAGATGGGGATGGGGATGCCGCCGCTACGGGAGACCATCGAGGGCGGTGCGATCCCGTCGATCGGCGTCGACATCGTCTCGAACGTCAGCGGCGACATGTTCACGCAGACGCGGTTCGCCCTGCAGACCCAGCGCGCGCTCGACAACCAGCCGACGGTCGAGGCCGGCGAGCAGGTCATGGATCTCTCGCTCACCGCACGCGACGCCCTCGAGTTCGCGACCATCGAGGGCGCACGGGCGCTCGGCCTCGAGGACGAGGTCGGGTCGCTGACGCCCGGTAAGCGGGCTGACGTTGCCCTCATCCAGGCGGACGACGTCAACACGACGCCGGTTCACGATCCGATCGAAACGGTCGTCTTCCAGGCGGGCGTCGGGAACGTCGACACGGTTCTCGTGGACGGCACCGTCGTCAAGCGCGACGGCGTCCTCTACAACCCGGCAGGGAGACGCCACCAGCATCGACTCGTTCGGTCGGGCCGTCGCGTCCTCGAGCGAAGCGGCGTCCTCGACTGATCGACCGGCTTCGATCGTCCAGAATCTCTGAATAACTGGCAGTAGAACCGTTCCCCAGGGCGATAGGGTTATTAACTCAGGAGCGAGTAAGTAGTTTTGATGTGGCAAGACTTCGTATTCATGGTTGGAAGCGGCCTCTCGATCGTATTCCTCGCACCGACGCTCCGGGACGCGACAGCCAGGGTTCCCCTCGGAACGAGCCTCCCGTCGATGGCCATCGGTCTCGTCTACGCGGCGACGTTCTTCACGCTCGGGATGACGTTCTCGGCCGCGGGCTCTTTCGCTGCTGGCAGCATGTGGGCGCTCATCGCCCTCATCCGATCACCCGTGACGCCGACTATCGTCCGGAACTCCGACCCCGCGCTGATCGCTCGAGACGTGCGCGTCTGGCTGAGTCGGCTCGGATCGAACGAGCTACCGGCCGACCAGTACGTTCGCGTCGACTCCCAGCAAAACCACTGATCTCGTCTCCGTTCGTTCTCGCGGCTCGTTTTCAGCTTTCAGCGTAGCGGTTCGCCCTCGAACTCCCGGTCGCCGTCCGACTACTCCGAAAAGAGGCTGGTGTGGACCGGAGCGAACGAGGACGATTCGTCGTCGCCGGGCGCAGTATCGGTGATGCTTCGGCCCTCGAGTCCCGCCTCGAGCAGGGCGGACAGCGGCGGACCGACCTTCTCCGGTTCGACGAGGAAGGCGTCGTGGCCGTGATCGGACTCGACGACGTGGTGGGCGACGTCGACGCGACCCTCACGAGCGGCGTCGGCCAGCGCCTCCGACTGCTCGACCGTGAAGTGCCAGTCTCCGGTAAACGACAGCAAGAGCAACTCGCCCTCGAACGCCGCGAGTGCGTCGGCGTCGCTCTCGTAGCCCGCCGACAGGTCGAAATCGTCCATCGCGCGGGTCAGGTAGAGGTAACTGTTGGCGTCGAACCGATCGACGAACTTCTCGGCCTGGTAGTCCAGATACGACTCGACCTCGCGGTAGGGGAAAAACGACGCCGCAGGGTCCGGTGGCTCCTCGCGGACGGTCTCTCGGCCCGCAGAGCGCCGGCCGAACTTCTGGGCCATCGACGCCTTCGAGAGGTACATGATGTGACCGATCTGTCGCGCGCGGGCGAGCCCGTCCTCGGGTTCCGGCCCGCCATAGTAGTGGCCGCCGTTCCAGTTCGGATCGGACGTGATCGCACGTCGGGCAACCGTATCGAGCGCGAGACACTGCGCGTCGAGACGTCCGGCGGTGGCAACCGCTGCGGCGCGTTCGACGTCGTCGGGATACCGGCGCAGCCAGTCCAGCACGTTCATCCCGCCGACGCTGCCGCCGACGACCGCGTGAAGTCGGCCGACGCCGAGTTCGTCGAGCAATCGTCGCTGGGCGCGCGTCCAGTCGCCGACCGTCACCGGCGGGAAGTCGGTGCCGTAGGGCTCGCCGGTCTCGGGATTCGTACTCGAGGGGCCGGTCGTCCCGTAACACGATCCCGGGACGTTCGCACAGACGACGTAGTACTCCGTGGTGTCGATCGCTTTCCCGGGGCCGACGACGTCGCCCCACCACGCGCGAGCCTGGCCAGCGGTGTCGTCGCCCGCGTCGGGTCGCCGTGCGACGTGGGAACTGCCGGTCAGGGCGTGACAGACGAGGACGGCGTTATCGCCTGTAAAGTCGCCGTAACTCTCGTAGGCCACCTCGAGCGACGGGATCGACTCGCCGGAGAGGAATTCGAACTCGCCGAGGTCGATCGTGTCTCTGGACGTCACGAGTGTTCACCCTCGGTCGTCCGGCCGTGTCGACGTTTCGGAACCGGCATTCGCTTCCGTGGCCGCCGAAATCGCCTGCTCGAGATCGGCCAGAATATCTTCGGGGTCTTCGATCCCCACGGACATCCGGACGAGGTCGGGCGTGACGCCCGCTTCCTCCTGTTCCTCGGGGGTTAGCTGGCCGTGGGTCGTGCTCGCGGGGTGGATGACCAGCGTCTTCGCGTCGCCGATGTTCGCGAGGAAGGACGCAAGTTCGACGTTCTCGCAGAACGCTTTCCCACCGTCGAACCCGTTCTCGAGGCCGAACGCAACCATCCCGCCGAAGTCTGCAAGATAGCGCCGGGCGTTGTCGTGAGTGGGGTGGTCCTCGAGTCCGGGATGGGTAACCCAGGCGACGTTCTCGTGATCCTCGAGGTAGTCCGCGACGATCCGTGCGTTCTCGCAGTGTCTCTCGACCCGCAGCGGCAGCGACTCGAGTCCCTGCAGGGTCTGCCAGGCGTCGAACGGCGTCTGCTGGTTGCCAAGCGTCCGCAGCGACCGGTATCGCGCCGCGGCGGCGAACGGTGCCTCGGGGAAGTCCCGCGAGAAGTCGACGTCGTGATAGGCGTCGTTCTCGCCGGCGATTTCGTCGTAGTCGTGCTCCCCCCAGGGGAACGAGCCGCCGTCGACGAGGACGCCGCCGACCGTCGTGCCGGAGCCGTGGAGCCACTTGGTCGTCGACTCCCAGACGACGTCTGCGCCGTGCTCGAGCGGCCGACAGAGTGCGGGCGTCGCGAACGTGTTGTCGACGACGAGCGGGACGCCGTGTTCGTGGGCGATTTCGGCGACGCGCTCGAAGTCGGGCGTCACCAGCGACGGGTTGCCGATCGTCTCGACGTGGACGAACGCGGTGTCCTCGTCGATCGCTTCCTCGTAGGCGTCGTACTCGAGGGTGGGGACGAATCGCGGTTCGATGTTTCGGCGGGTCGCCGTCTTCGAGAAGTAGGTCGTCGTCCCGCCGTAGGTGTCGGTCGAGACGACGACGTTGTCGCCGGCCTCCGCGAGGATCAGCGTCGCCGAGTCGAGCGCGGCCATCCCGCTGCCCGTCGCGACCGCGCCCGTCCCGCCCTCGAGTGCGGCGAGTCGTTTCTCCAAGGTCCGAACGGTCGGGTTCGAGATCCGCGAGTAGATGTGGCCCTCGTCCTCGAGCGCGTACCGCTCGGCGGCGGTATCGGCGTCCTCGAAGACGTAGGAGGTCGTCTGGTGGATCGGCGGTGCCCGCGCACCGGTCGCCGGATCGGGCGACTGTCCGGCGTGTACGCTCCGTGTCTCGAACCCGTGCCCGCGACACCCCGCCTCGTCGTCGGGCCCGTCGCTCGCGTCGTCGCTCATGTTTAGTACGCATACTTCTCTACGTTCATATGCGTCTCAGTAACGGCAAAAACCGCTGATCGTGGGTTTGGTTCACACGATTCCGGCGACGGATCGCTACACTCAAACGCCCGCCGTCTGATCCGTAGGGCGTGTCACGTCCCGTCTCCAGTCCCGAAACTGGTGCTCGAGCCGTCCTCGCGAGCGGTTTCCTGCTGGGTCTCGGCATGCTCGCCGTCTTGCTGACCGACCGCTCGCACATGCTCGCGGCGAACTTCGAGGTCTACCAGGTCGCCGCCGAAACCGCCCTCGCCGGCGGAGACTTCTACGCCGTCGCTCCCGACCGGTTCCCCAACTTCTTCTACCTGTATCCGCCGATCACGATCGTCCCGTTCCTCCCCTTCACAGCCGTCGGCCTCTGGACCGGCTTTCTCGCCCACACCCTCATCGAGGTCGCGCTCGGCCTCGCGTTCGCGTGGCTGCTCGTCCGCTGGATCGAACGCTACCGAACGCTCGAGACGATCGATTACGCCCTGATCGCCGGCTTCGTCGTCGGGTCGATCCACACCGTCCCCTCGCTGGTCTACGGCCAGGTCAACCTCCGGATGGCGCTTCTGATAGCGGTTGGCCTCTTCCTGCTCGAGCGAGCGGTCACGGCCGACGATTCCCATTCTGCGATGCGACTCGAGACGTTCGCCGGTATCGCTCTCGCGGGTGCAGCACTGTTGAAGGTCTTCCCTGCTGCGATCGGTCTCTGGCTGCTTCGCCTGCGTGCCTGGTGGACCGTCGCGGCTGCCGTCGCAACCGGCGTTGGCGGCCTCACACTCGGCGCACTCGTCTTCGGTCTCGAGCGAACCCGGACGTTCTTCCTCGAGGCGTTGCTTCCGCGCAGCGACGGCGACGCGTTCGCGGGCGGACTCGATCCCGCCGAGCCCTACGTCACGATCAGGCGACCGCTGTCCGTGCTGTTCGACCTCGAACCGACGCTGCTGTCGATTCTCGCTGCCGTCGTCTTGCTCGTCCCGCTCGCGTACGTCTACACGGGGATCGACTCGCCGCGGGATCGACTCGTCGGCGCGCACGCGACCGTCCTCGTCGTCTTCGTCTACTTCCCGTCGTTCCCACTGTACTACGTGATCACGTTCGGAACGCTGATCCCGCTACTGTACGTGCTCGAGGATCGCTCGGTCAGACTGCTCTTCGTCGGCGGCGCCTTGCTCGCGAACCTGGCGCTCACTGGCGGGACGCTCGAGGACGTCGCAGCCGTCGCACCGCCTGCGGTCGCCGGTCCGTTGCTCGCGGTCGGGATGCCGTTTCTGACGCTGTCGACGCCGGTTCTCGCGGGTGTGATCGCAATGCTCTCCGGCTGTGTACTGTATCGGCATCGACGCTCGGTGGAGTGAAAGGAGGGAGGAGGCGTCGTCGCGGTGGCGGCATCCGCGACGGCGCTTACTCCTGATTGTAGCCGTGGCCGAGATAGAGCGCGACGACGTTGATCGCGAGCAGTACGAGGAACGTGAGCGTTACGCTCGAGTCGCCGAGTCCCTGTGCGAGCAGCGGGACGTGGACGAACGGGAGGGCGATCGCGACCCAGAACGAGAGGAACTGGGCCGGACCTCTGAGCGAACGGAGGTACCACCTGGATGGGTCGCGGTCTTGCTCCGTCTCGGGGCCGGACGGTCCGATCGATTCGTTCGGGAGCGGGGAGTGATTCGACATCGCTTACCTTGTCTCGATTACGACATTCACCCCATACATCATATAACGAAACGAATATTGTCGTCGTTTCTGCTCGTTTCACCGACGTAGTCAGTGTATACTGATCTTTCATCGAGGCTCGAGAGATCGTTTAAAATTTTATAGCACTATCTGAGGCCGTAACGCTTTTCTGTCGGTTCTGCTGGGTCAGAGTACCCGTGGCCTGGTCGTGGGACGATCGGTGGACCGAACGCAACCCCCTTGTAGCGGCGGTCCGATCGTTGGATCATGAGCGAGCGAACGGCGACAGTCACGCGAGACACTGCCGAGACAGCAATCGAGTGTAGCGTGACGATCGACGGAACTGGCGACGCCGACGTCGAGACCGGGATCGGCTTCTTCGATCACATGCTCGAGTCGTTCGCCAAACACGGGCTGTTCGACCTCGAGATCGACTGCGACGGCGACCTCGAGATCGACGATCACCACACCGTCGAGGACGTCGCGATCGTCCTCGGGGAGGCGATCGACGAGGCCCTGGGCGATCGATCGGGGATCGTCCGCTACGCCGACCGACGAGTGCCGCTGGACGAGGCCGTCGCGAGCGCCGTCGTCGACGTCAGCGGTCGGCCGCGTTTCTACTTCGACGGGGAGTTCTCCCAGGATGCGATCGGCGGGTTCACCAGCGACATGGCACGTCACTTCGGCGAATCGCTTGCGATGAACGCCGGCCTCACGCTACA
Source organism: Natronobacterium texcoconense (assembly GCF_900104065.1). Lineage (NCBI taxonomy): Archaea > Methanobacteriati > Methanobacteriota > Halobacteria > Halobacteriales > Natrialbaceae > Natronobacterium > Natronobacterium texcoconense. Next base: position 26,950 of record NZ_FNLC01000007.1, read on the forward strand.
CCTTGAGGTCACTGGCGAGAACGCCCACCACGAGGTCGAGGCGCTGTTCAAGACGCTCGCTCGAACCCTAGATGACGCGACGCGGATCGACGAGCGCCGCGAGGGGACGCCGAGTACGAAAGGAACGCTGTAGTTACGGCTTTCGGAGCTTTCCCCACTTCTGTTCGAACTCCCCGTTTTCGACCGCGTGATCGATGAGCGTCGCGACGGCGTCGCGATCGACGCCGTACGCGTCGGCGACGAACGACTCGGCCTCGCGACGTTTCATCGGGAACTCGCGGCTGTACAGGAGCTGAACGACTTTCCGGTAGGCCCGTGCTGGGTCCCGACTCGAGTCGGCGTTCCCCTCGTTCGTCCCTTCTTCTGTCCCACGATTGGAGCCTTTCCCCTCGTTCGTCCCTGTTTCCGTCCCACGACTGGCGGCACTCTCCCCGTCCGGTTCGGGTTCAGTTTCGTGAACGGCGGCGCTTTCCTCGTCCGTTCTCGGTTTCCGCTCGCTGGCGTCCGCGTTCGCCGTCGCAGTCTCGGCGACAGTCACCCCCTCGTCGTCGGCCGTTCGGCTGTCCCCTCTCGCAGCCGTACTGTCAGCAGTTGCCGTGGGATCCGTCCGGCTCCGCCGTCGATTCGCTTCTCGGCCACCCCGTTCCGCACCGCGGTCGGCGATTCGTTCGGTTGGCGGACCCGTGCGGGAGTCCTCTCGCCGCCCGCGGCGTCCGTTCGCGGATTCAGCGCGGAGACGCGCCACCAGCGGCTCGAGAAGCGTCTGGAGTTGCCCTCGACAGTCGGCACAGAGCGCGACCCGCCGCTGTTCGTCGTCGGTCGGCTCGAACTCGGGTGGGATCACCTCGAAAGTGCCGACGGCGTCGTCCGCACAGAAATCACAGCTCCGAAGTTGACGCATGCGAGTGGGGTTCTCAGTCGAGTAGCTAAAATCGTCTGGCAGATGAAGGGTCGTCTCGAGAGACCGGTGCTCGAGTCGAACTCGAGGAACGAACGCGATCGCGGCCAACCACCGACAATTATACGATTGCGGACGTACACTCGCCAACGAATGTTCGACGAGATCATGGAGAAGTTCGAGGGGTCCCCGAGTCAGCAGGCAGTTATCCGACTCCTGCTCGAGCGAGGATTCTCGGTCAACGACGACGGACGGGTCGTCTCCGGCGGTATCGAGATACCGAACACGGGGATCGCCCGCGAGATCGACGTCGACCGTCGGGTCGTCGACTCGACGACGGACGTCATCCTCGAGGATCCGGAACTGCGGCGTATCTTCCAGAATATCTCCCAGGTGCCGAGCCTGATGGACCTCGCGCCCGTTCTCGATCTGACAGTGCTGTCGATCGCCGTCGACGACCCGGAACAGGAGGGAATCGTCGCCGGCATCACCGGGACGCTCGCGGACAACGGCGTTTCGATCCGGCAGACGATAAGCGAAGACCCCGAGTTCACCGACGAACCACGGCTCTACCTGGTCACTGACGAGGACCTCCCTGGCGATGTGATCACCGAACTTCGGGATCTGGAGTTCGTCCGGAAAATCGAGTTACAGTAGCTCATACGGAATGCTGTAACGATGTCCGGCGCGACCACAGGACGGGGCGCGGTCGCGCCGGAAATGACTTACAGCGGTCCGTATCAGGCGTTGTCGAGGACGGATTTCACCCCAGACGTCAGTTCTTCGAACCGTTCTATCGACATGCTGTCGGTCGTCACCCAGACGCCGTGTTCGTCCCGGATGATCCGCGTCAGGTAGCCGTTCTCGAACGTCCGTATCGTCGCCTGGTACTCACCCAGTTGCGTGTTGCGGTACGCCGACTGCGAGTGAAAGCCCATCCGCTCGTGTTCCGCGAAGCCGACGAGGTCCGCGGTCTGCTCGAGGTCGGATCGCAGGTAAAGCTGGGAGACGGCGTCCTCGGTGAAGTACGTAATACTCCGCAGTTCGTCTCCGACCGTGGTTCGACAGACGGAGACCAGTTCGTCGGCGAGTTTGGGATCGATGTCGACGCTCTCCATGTGTATCCGTATCACCCCCGCAATAATAACGTAAAGGGACGAGGCGAGACGTGCTCGACGGGACCGACGGTCTCTTTTCGGCGGGCGATATACTCCTCGTATGGTCGAACCGCCGGTCGACGCGGGTGAGCGGCCGTGACCGATGCCTACCGGACCGTCGCCGAACCTGCGACCGCCGACTTCGTCGTCCAGGGCTCGGAGTTTCTCGGCCACGTTCGGCCGGTCGACTCCGTCGACGCCGCCGAATCGTTCATCGAAACCGTCGAGGCCGAGTACGCTGACGCCACGCACAACGTCCCCGCCTACCGGGTACGGGCCGATCCCGAGGGCGAACTCCTGCGCGAATACTCGAGCGACGACGGCGAACCCTCCGGTTCCGCGGGGAAACCGGCGCTGAACGTCCTCGAGAAGCAGGAACTCGAGAACTGTGCAGTCGTGGTCACCCGCTACTACGGCGGGACGAACCTCGGCGTCGGGGGGCTCGTCCGGGCCTACTCGAAGGCCGTGAAGGACGCCGTCGACGCCGCGGGCGTGGTCGAGGAACGGCCACACGAATCCGTCTCGGTCACCGTCGAGTACGACGACTCCGGCACCGTTCGCGGGATACTGGAGAGCGAGGGCTACGAGTTCGAAGCCGACTACGACGCCGACGTCTCCTTCGACGTCCGGGTTCCGATAGCGGAGGCCGAGCCGTTCCGGGATCGGCTACGGAGCGCGACGAGCGGCCGCGTCGATCTCGACTAGCTAGTTTTACGCCGCCGCCGGGCGCGTCCCGTCGCTCGAGTGCTGGCGTTCGATCGCCGTCAGGAGTTTTTCGGGCGTCTCGAGGTCGTCGCTCTCGAGGCGGACGTCGAACAGGCCGCGGTCGAGGACGAGTTCGCCCTCGCGCAGGCGAACGTGGTCGACGTCGCTCCAGGGAACGAAGGATCTGGTGTAGGGCCACTGCCTGACGAGTCCGTCGTCGTGGACCCGAACCTCGGGCGACCGTCCCGTCGACCCGAGCCGAAACCGTCCCTCGACGAGGCCGCTGACGAACCAGCCGGCTCCGACTCCTGCCCAGGTGATCGCAAACAGCCACTCGCCGGCGACGACGTTGACGACCGCTCCTAGCCACCAGAGAGCGAGCAAGAGCACGTCCAGTTTCGGTGACTGCGGCGGCTCCCACCGACACGCCAGTATCGGTTCCCCTCCGGCAGTTACGTCCGCGTAGCGGCTCCCTATCGACCACGCGAGGACGTGTCCCGAGATAGCGATCGAAAACGCCGCGACGACGGCGACGATACCGACGCGTTCGCCCGTCGAACCGAATATCGCGGCGACCCCGACGACGGCGAACGGCACGACTGGAAGAATCGGAACAACCCATCGGAGGCGACTGCCACCGAGTCTGTCCACGACGTCGAGATCGATCCTCGAGAGACCGACTCCAACGACAGAACCGACCGCGAACGCGACGAGCGTCGCAGCGAGAACTGTCGTTGTCGCCCTACCTGTCGCCATGGTGCCGATTGCGCCTGTAGAAGCGAAGAGAACCCCGACGTAAGCGACGACAGTGTATCGAAACGTCGACCGGGAGTGTGTGGGATCGCTCGAGGGCGGCGTCGACCCGTTCATCGCATCTGAATACGCCACCGCCCGACAAAATCCTAGTGGGTGTGACAGCTAGCTGTCGCCGACAGTAGGCGTCGAGAACTCGCGGTTGTCCTCGAGTCCTCGAGTGCGGTTCCCGTAGGTGAGGCCCGCGAGCATCACCAGCCCGACCGCCCGTAGCGAGACGGTGATCGAGAAGATCGTCAGCGCGGAGGGAACGCCGAACAGCGCGAGCACGCCTTCGGCGATCAACAGCGGGATCTCCGGCACCATCAGCAGGACCGACGCAACCGAGTACAGTGCCCGCTTGGTCAGGGTTACTTCCGCGTACTGGTAGCCGATGATCGTCACGCCGAGTGCGTAGACCCCGAGGAACATCCCGACGACCGGGATCACCACGTCGGGGATGAAGAAGCCGAGGTCGGCGACGTCGGCCCAGCCGATGACGTTCCACCCCTCATCGCCCTCGCGCATGAGCAGGATGCCCGGTGAGAAGACGAAGGCGAACGGTACCAGGACCTTGTTCAGTGAGAGCAGGAACGCGATCGTCGCGGTCTTCAACTCTTCTGCCTTCGCGACACCGGCGCCGGCGAACGCGGCCACGGCGACCGGCGGGGTGACGTCCGCCATCAGCCCGAAGTAGAGCACGAAGAGGTGTCCCGCGAGGATCGCAATTCCGGCGTCCTGGATCGGGCCGCCGAGCATCGCGATCAGGATGATGTACATCGCGGTCGTCGGCATCCCCATCCCGAAGATGATCGAGGAGACACCCATCAGGATCAACAGCAACAGCATGGAGCCCCCGCTGACGACCTCGATGAGAGCCGCGAGGTTGGGGCCGAGTCCGGAGACGCTGATGACGCCGGGAACGACACCCGCCGCGGCGACGGCGACGACGACCGTCGTCGCGGTTCGTGCACCCGAGTCCATCGACTTCAGGACGAACGTACTGAACCGGTAGGCCGTGTTCGACGACAGCGACGGCCGACCGATCACCGACGCGCTCTTTTCGGCCGCCTCGTCGACGTCCTCGTCGAGGTTCAGCAGCGGTGCGTCCGAACTCCGGTCGACGAGCAGGAAGGCAACGCTAACGAGGATCGTAATGATACCGAGGTCGGACGTGGCCGCGACCGCAGCCTCACCGATGGCGTACGGCTCCGCGACAGCGTCAGCACCGGCCAGGACTTGGAGCGCGTGAACGAGTCCGCCGCCGGTCGCCGCGTACGCACCACCCTGGGCGAAATAGAGAACGCCGATCGTCGCAAGCAGCGGGACGCGCGTCCGTTCGTTGTAGGCCGCGACGACCGCGAGCAGCGCGATGACGGCGACGATCGTAAACCAACCGGCCCGGTTGACCGAGTACCGGGCGATGACGAGGAAGTAAAGCAGGAGGACGATCGGGATCAGGTAGAACCAGCCCGAACGGAGCTTCTCGAGTCCGTTTGGCAGCTCGGCCCGCGGAAGCCCACCGATACCGCCCCGGACGGCCTCGAAGTGGACCATAACCCACATCCCGAAGAAGAAGGCGATGGCGGGGAGAGTCGCGGCGATGATCACGTCCGCGTAGGGGGTTCCGGTGAACTCCATGATCAGGAACGCGGCAGCGCCCATCACCGGCGGGAGCATCTGGCCGCCCGAGGACGACGAGGACTCGACTGCGCCGGAGAACTCCGGCGAGTAGCCCGATCGCTTCATCAGTGGGATCGTAAACGCGCCGGTCGTGACCGTGTTCGCGATCGACGACCCCGAGAGCATCCCCATGAAGCCACTCGAGACGACGCTGGCCTTCGCCGGCCCACCCTTCCGGGTGCCGGTCAGCGAGTAGGCCAGATCGATGAACCACTTGCCAGCACCGCTCATCTCGAGGAAGGCTCCGAAGAGGATGAAGATGTAGATGAAACGGACGCTGACGGCCACGGGCGTACTCATCACGCCCGCTTCGGTGGTGTACCAGAGGTTGTAGATGATGTTCCCCCAGGTTTCGGGCTGGATGGCGAGTGCTCCGACGACCGAGTCCCGCGGAACGAGGTAGCCCCAGCGGGCATAGACGATAAAGGAGGCGACCAGCGACATGAGCAGGACGCCGAGTGCGCGCCGGGTCGCCTCGAGTACCAGCAGGATACCGAGTACGCCCATCAGGAACGCGTACGAAACTTCGTCGAGCGGGATGCCGATCGCGGCGACGGCCATCACGAGGGGCTCGAGCGACAGCGTGACGCCGTAGATATCCCACGAGGCGAACTCGTGGAGAGGCTCTCCCCCGTGAATGCCGAAGACGGCGAGATCCAGGATCTCGTCGAACGAGGTGATCATGTAGTGGACCGGGAGCAGCGCGAGACCGACGAACACGACGTCGATCGGCGTGATCCGGCTCAGCGAGGGATCGACGATTGCCCAGTGGAGGAAATCACGGAGTCGATCGGTGACCCGTGCGAGTACGTGGTCCGGTCCGGTTCGACGGTGAATCGCGGACCTGAGTCTCCCCAGCAAGCCCGCGACTGCGCCGTCCCCCCTGCTCGCCGGGAACAACAGGAACGCTAGGACGAGCGCGAACGTGACGTGGATCGCGTTGACCTGCAGCAACTGCAGCGACACGAGTTGGAACTCGCCGATGCCCGGCAACGTGCCGCCAAACTGTCGGCCCCGAGCGGCGATCCACATCTGGAACGCCGAAAACGAGATACCGAGCAGCGTGACGACGAGTGCTGCCAGCCCGCGATGGCTTCGGCTTCGCTCGACTTCCTGTAGAATCTCCTCTTTCTCTTCTTCCGAAAGCCCGTCCGTGTCTCGATTGTCTACGCTCATAGTGTAAGATCAGTCATATAGCTGCGTGGATATTACCCGAGACCTCGTACTCGAGGGTTGAAACTGTGTCTATCCGAGTGGCGTCTGTCACTGTAATAACGACTGGGCCGTCGGACTGCTCGACCAGGTCGTATCGTTCGTCACCGACGACGAGTTCGTGTTCGGCGATCGGTGCGGGGACGACGCCCAGTTCCTCGTAGGAGTCGTCGCTGTAGACGACGAACCCGTCGTCGGTCCGCTCGATCGGCTTGTTCGCTGGTAACCCCGCTCCGTAGGAACGGAACACCATCCGATCCATGCGAAGCTCGGTTCCGTCGACGACGTAGACGTCCTCGATCGGCGTCTTCTCGACGCTGTGCGTGTACGAAAGCGTCACTTCGTCGCCGTCCTCGACCGGAATCTCGAGCAGTCGCTCACCGGTATCGGCGTCTTCGACGACGAGTGTCGATCCCGACGGCGCGACGACGACGGCGAGCGCCGCCGCTACGACGAACGCGAGAATACCGATCGCAACGCGCCGGCGGGTCGATCTGTCCACGGTCGATAAATACGGTTGGTCGAAGGCGTTTCTGCTAGTGGCGATCCAAGCCCGACCTGCAGGGTCGAATCCGGCGATGTGGTTCGATTCGACCCTGCAGTCGACGCTTGGAACGGTACTAGTGGCGATCCAGGCCTGAACTGGGAGGGCGAATTGAACTGCCCAACGGGATTCGCCCTCTCAGTCGAGGAGTGGAACGGTACTAGTTGAAGTAGGCGTCAGCGCCAGGGTGGAGGTCGATCGGCATGCCGTCCTGGGCCGAGTCGACGTCGATGAAGTCCACCTTCTGGGTGACGTCGTCGGTGTTGTCGAAGATTGCCGCGGTGACGTCCTCGACGATCTCTTCGTCGACGCCCTCGTGGGTCGCGATCATCGCCTGCACGGAGACGGTGTCGACGTCTTCGTCGATACCGTCGTAGGTGCCTGCCGGGATGGTGTCCGCGGCGAACCACTCTGCGGCGTCCATGACGTCGTCACGGACGTCGCCGGCGATCTCGACGAGCGAGATGTCTTCGGTCGTCGCGAGTTCTTCGACTGCGCCGACCGGCCAGCCACCGACGACGAAGGCGGCGTCGACGTCACCGTCGCGGATCTGGTCCGCAGCGGCGTCGAAGTCGGCGTTCTGCTCGTCGAAGTCGTCCTCTTCGATGCCGGCGGCTTCCAGAATCTGCAGTGCGTTGACCTGGGTACCACTGCCGGCGTCACCGGTGACGACCGTCGCGCCCTCGAGGTCGGTGATCGTCTCGATCTCCGAGTCTTCCTGCGTGAGGACGTGGATCGTCTCGGGGTACAGCGTTGCGACGCCGCGGATGTTCTCCATCGGCTCGCCCTCGAACTGCTCGAGGCCGGTTCCGTTGGCCGCGAAGTACCCGATGTCGTTCTGGATCAGGGCGAACTCGGCTTCCTCGCGGTGGAGGCTGCCGACGTTCGCGACGCTCGCACCGGTCGACTGCACCTGCAGTCCGTGGGCCGTGTGCTCCTCGACGATGCTCTTGAAGTCACCGGACAGCGGGTAGTAGGTGCCACCCGTACCGCCGGCGTGCCACGAGAGCACTTCGCCTCCCTCGTCGGGCTGGGCGTCTCCGGCGTCGTCCTCGTCGCCACCGTTGGCGTCTTCGTCACCGTTGTCGTCGGTATCGTCGCCGTTCTCGACGGCGTCTTCACCGACACAGCCAGCTAATCCGCTCAGTCCAGCAATCCCAGCAGCAGCGATAACCTGCCGCCGTTTGAGGTCTTTCACCATGTCTGTTCACCTATGAACATTCTCCTAATACCTCCTTCGGTTTCCCGTGAAGTATAACCTCAGGAGGTATTTCTCTAAATCATTTTTGAGAAGTGATTGTAAAGAACAACGTCAGTGGACGAACGACCAGTGCAGCGAGTGGTCCACAGCGTACCGTGGCGACGCTCCACCCCGTGAAATCGGCGGAAAATCTTTTAGATATCCCTCCCTCTCGAGGGACGTGAACGGAATCGACGCGACCGATTACCACGATATCACTCACGCAGAAGAGCCTCGCCTCTCGCCGGGCGACGACCGCGTCGCGTTCGTGCGACGCGAACCCGACGACGAGGAGTCTTACACCGCGACGATCCACGCCGTCCCCGTCGGCGGCGACGAGCCGACCCAGTTTACCGTCAGCGAGGGCGTCGACGGCCAGCCTCGCTGGAGTCCGGACGGCGACAGACTCGCGTTCACCAGTACTCGTGGCGAAACCGATCGCCAGCAGCTATGGATTCTGCCAACGACCGGCGGCGAAGCCCGACGAATTACGGGCGTCGTCGGCGGCATCGCCGACCTCGAGTGGAGTCCGGACGGCTCGAAACTCCTCTTCACCCAGCAGGTCACTCCCGACGACCGCGAGCACGACCGCGATTACGCCGTCGATCCCGACTACGAACCCGAGAAACCCGACCCGCGGGTCATCGACCGGATGATCTACCGCGCCGCGACGGAGTACTTCGACGGCCGCCGAAGCCACGTCTACGTCGTCGACGTCGAGCAAGCACTCGAGGCCGACGAGAGCACGCTCTTCGGGGACGACGGGGAGGAACTCGAGCGCGACTCCCACCCGATCACGCGGCTGACCGCCGGCGGCGTCGACTACGTCGGACCGACCTGGGGCGACGACGAGACGATCTACTACGCCGCCAAGGTTACCGAGGAGGACGAACACCCCGACGACTCGGACACGTACGAACTGTACGAACACGACCTGGGAGCCGACGCGTCGGATGCCTCGGACGACGGCGAAACTCGAGAGCGCGACCACGTCACGGCGTTCACGGAGACGACGGGCTGGGTGGCGTCGCTCGAGGCGACGACGGACGGCCTCGTCGCGTTCACGTACACGCCCGAGGATAAGATGACGATGCGCCAGACCGAGATCCGGGTTCACGACCGATCGGACGGGACGGAGGTCACGCCGACGGATCCGCTCGATCGGACCATCGGTGCCGGGAGCGGCTTCCAGTTCGATCCCGCCGGCGAGTCGCTCTACTTCGCGACGCCGGACGAAGGATCGCAGGTCCTCTGGTCGGTGCCGGCCGACGCGAGCGACGCCCCCACGAAAGTCCACGGCGACGGCGCTACCGTCGAAGCGTTCTCGGTCGGCGAGGACACCATCGCGTTCGCCCAGAGCGAGTGGGACCATCCCGGCGACATCTTCGTCTCGACCCGTGGCGGCAACGAGGTCCATCGGCTGACGCGGGTCAACGCCGATCTGCTCGCGGATCGGCCCGTCCGCCAGCCCGAGGAGATCCGGTTCGAGAACGACGGCACCGAGATCCAGGGGTGGATCCTGACGCCGCCGGAGTTCGACGCCGACGCGACCGACGAGGAGTACCCGCTGGTCGTCGAGATCCACGGCGGCCCCCACTCCCAGTGGACGACCGCGGGGACGATGTGGCACGAGTTCCAGACGCTCGCGGCGGAAGGGTACGTCGTCTTCTGGTGTAACCCGCGTGGCTCGACCGGCTACGGTGAGGAGCACGCGATGGCGATCGAACGCGACTGGGGCGACGTGACGCTCTCGGATGTGCTGGCAGGCGTCGAGGAAGTCTGTGAGCGCGACTACGTCGACGAGACCGAACAGTACGTCACCGGCGGTAGCTTCGGCGGCTTCATGACCGCCTGGACGGTCTCTCACACCGACCGCTTCGAGGCCGCCGTCTCCCAGCGAGGCGTCTACGACCTCACGAGTTTCTACGGCTCGACGGACGCGTTCAAACTCGTCGAGGGCGACTTCGGCACCACACCCTGGGGCGAACCCGAATTCCTCTGGGAGCAGTCCCCCGCAGCCCACGTCGACGAGGTCGACACACCGACGCTGCTTCTCCACTCGGACCGAGACTACCGAACGCCCGCCAACACCGCCGAACTGTTCTACCTCGGCCTGCAGAAACACGGCGTCGACACCCGACTCGTCCGCTACCCACGCGAAGGCCACGAACTCTCTCGCTCGGGCGAACCCGGCCACGTCGTCGACCGCCTCGAGCGCATCGTCCGCTGGTTCGACGGCTACTCCGAGTATACGGAGGATCCGCTGGCGCTCGAGCGCGACCGTGACGACGGTCTCTCGGCCGGTTCGGAGGACGCAGACGAGGAGTGAACCGGTCGACTCTCGACCGGAAACGAAGGGGTTGCAGGGAACAGGTCTACGGCTGTGGCTCCGATAGGACGGGTATGGATCGAAACGTCGGCGGAATCGACCGCCTCGTTCGGATCGTCGGCGGGTTCGCGCTGCTCGCGTTCGGCTACCGGAATCGAAATGATACTCTCGGAACACTTGCGTTCGTCGCCGGAAGCGACATTTTCGCGACGGCTGTGATTCAGCGGTGTCCGGTCAACGCACTCGTGGGTATCGATACCTGTTCGGACCCTTGATGGCGAGAGGAAGCCGGCTATTTCGGACCGATTGGCAGATACTGGTCCGCTTCCGGTGGCTCTTCCACCTGTTTCCCCGCAAGAATTATAAAATAGGCATCACTCGTGTCGAGTGATGTCAGCGACCCAAGGAACCTTCGAAGAGCGAAGCACCGTTCTGGCAATCGTCCTCTCGATCGTCACCCTCGGACTCTACCTGGTGTACTGGCTCCACCAGGTCCACAAGCAGTTCGCCGCTGCCAAAGACGAGGAGTTCAACCCGATCGTTCGAACGATCGGGCTGTTCATCCCGATTTACAACCTGCTCGTGATGTGGCGTACCAGCTCCGACGCCGAGGAACTCCTGCCGAACGTCAGTTCCGTCGTTGTCTTCCTCACCTGGATCGTCTTCTTCCCGATCATGATGTATCTCGTCCAGAGCGGGATCAACGAACAGGCCTGATCGGAGAGAACGGCCTAACGGCCAGAAACGACTGGTTTTTCGCGCCGATGAACTCTCTCGATTACGTCGTCCGGAACGCCCGGTCGCCAGCGTCGCCGAGACCGGGAACGATGAAGCCGTCGTCGTCGAGTTTGTCGTCGATCGACACCGTCAGCAGGTCGGCCTCGGGGAACTCGTCGTCGACGCGCAGCAGGCCGTCCGGTGCCGAAACCGCGGAGAGGACGATCAGGTTCTCCGGTTCGACCGAGTTGTCCGTGATGTGATCCAGGACTGCACACATCGTCGACCCCGTCGCGAGCATCGGGTCGGCGACGATGACGGTGTCGTCTTCGGTGATCTCGGGGAGTTTCACGTAGTCGATCGTGATCGGGAACGAGCCATCTTCCTCGCGGCCGGCCTCCTCGTCGCGGCTCGCGCTGATGACGCCCTGTCGCGCGCGAGGGAACGCCTTCAGCAGTCCCTCGACGAACGGCGTCGCCGCGCGCAGGACGTTGATGATGACGACGTCGTCGAGGCCACGAACCTGCTCGCCCATCGTGGTCTCGAGTGGCGTCTCGATCTCGACGTACTCGGTCTCCATGCGGCCGTCGATAATCTCGTAGCCACAGATGCGCCCGAGCTTCACGAGTCCCTTGCGGAAGCTGACCTGTTCGGTTTCGACGTCTCGCAGCTGCGAGAGCGTGTGTTTCGCCAGTGCGTGCGTGACGAGATACGCGTCGTCCCGGTCTTCGATCGTCATACTCGTACTGGCTCGCGCCGGGTAGTTGACGGTATCGGATCGCTCACGAGCGTGCGAGACGTGATGACAGTCGCCCTGGGCCCCACCCACGCACGATCGGCGGAGAAGTTTATGACGGTCCACGCCATACTACCGCGTCAATCGAATGGAAGAGAGCATCTCGGGGTTCAAAGTTCGCGGTGACTGGGGCGACGTCGTCGAACACGGCGAACGCATCTCCCGTGCGCTGCGGGACGCCGGCGTCGGCTCGAGCGACGAGTCCGCCGACACCGACGCCGACGAGAACTTCACGGGTGCGCTCGAGGAGTGGGAGGAGTGGCGTCCCAAGGCCCACGAAACCCTCGATGCCGACGTCAGTGAGAAGACGGCTGACCAGGCAAGCGTCGAGGAAGGGAAAGGCGAGAAAGCAGGGAAAGAGCCCGACGAAGACATCAAGACCGCCGGCGAGAAGCTCTCGGAGTCGTACGAACAGCTCGAGGAGGACGACGCCGAGGCCGCGGTCGACAACTGGAAGGAGTCGATCGATTACGTCGCGCGCGCGGCAGATTCTGCCAGCCGCAAGGCGTTGCGACGGGTCGAGGACACGGTCTACCAGAACGTGATGACACAGCTCGCACCCTATTATTTCGACAACGCGCTCGTCAGTGCGAACATCCAGCAGTCCGCGCGCGGGAACGACGACGCCGAACGATTCGTCTTCGAGGTCAACGTCAACGACGACGACCTGAAAGACGAGGTCTCGGATCGGCTGGCCGAACTCGACGAGGAGGTCGACCGCTGGCACGTCGAAGTCGAGAAAGACACCGATGCGGCAGAAGCGATCGAGGGTGCCGAGCCGCCGCCGGAGCCAGAAGACGACGAGCCGAAGTCGACGACGAACTGATATCGCCGGCGAAACTGTTCGAAGATCGGTTGTCCCCGAGACGACCGACCGCTGCCCGACAGTCTATTTAGTCCGCCGTCCCCTGCTGGCGCCCTTCGGCACCGCCGATGCCGGGGACGGCCACCCGCCGTTCGACGTAGCTCATCAGATCCGTCGCCGAGAGGACGATCCCCAGGTAGACGAGCGCGAGCAGCGTGAAGATCGGCGTGTACTCGAACGTCGAGGACGCGATCCGGCTGGCCCGGTAGTAGAGTTCGGGCACCGTGATAAATCCGGCCAGCGAGGAGTACTTGATGAGGTAGACCAGTTCGTTCGTCCACGCCGGAATCGCGTACCGTAGCGTCTGTGGCAAGACGACGTGGCGGATTCCCTCGAGTTTCGAGAGCCCGATAGCGCGCGCGGCGGTTAGCTGCCCCTCGTCGACGCTCTCGAGAGCGCCGCGGATGTACTCGGCTTGGTACGCCGAGCCGTTGATGGTGAAACCGATGATGGCGATCCAGAAGGCGTAGTCGGGGACAGCGCCGCTGCCGACGACCGCCATGTCGTTGAGCGGGACCGCCAGGTACGGCGTGTAGAAGAGGACGAACAGCTGCGCCAGCAGCGGCGTCCCGCGGATCAGTTCCGTGTAAATGAGCGAGATCCAGCGGAACGGCCCACCGTAGACCCGGAGCACCGCCATCGGGACGGCGATGAAGAAGCCGAAAACGATGGCGACAGTCGTCAGGACGACGGTGTACCACGCACCGGTCGCCAGTGCAGGACCGATCTCGATCGCGAGAGCGACCCCGTCGACGAGCGAGGCGAGCCAGTCGACCGGGAGACGGACGGGTCCGAGCGCGATCACAGACCCCTCGAGTGTCGCAGCGACGTTCTCGACGGGCTCCGGCGAGAGGAACGGCTCGCCAGCTCCGGGACCGACGCCCCAGCGCGCGAGCACGAAGTCGTAGAGCCAGCGAAAGAGGAGCCAGGCCCAGAACGCGGCCAGCACCGCAAGCAGGAGCCGCCGCTCGAGGCTGACGTTCGCGGCACGAAGGCGCTCGAGGGCGGTGCCTTTCGAGACGCTCATCCTCGCGCGGTCACCTCCGTCTCCCTGGTCTCGCCGTCGGCGCTAATCATGGCGGATGCTCTCGAAGAATCGCTTCGTTCGCTCCTCCTTCGGGTCGTCGAACATTCGGTCCGGCGGCCCGCGTTCGACGATCTCGCCGCTCTCGAGGAACGAGATGCTCGAGGCCGCTCCACGAGCGAAGCGCATCTCGTGGGTGACGACGACCATCGTCATCCCGTCTTCGACGAGTTCGCGCATAACCGCGAGCACCTCGTTGCTGAGTTCGGGGTCTAACGCGCTCGTCGGCTCGTCGAACAGCATGACCTCGGGGTCCATCGCGAGCGCGCGGGCAATGCCGACGCGCTGTTTCTGCCCGCCCGACAGCTGTGCCGGGTAGGAGTCGGCCTGATCCGCCAGCCCGACACGTGCGAGTTCGGCGTCCGCGCGCTCGCGGGCCTCTGTTTCATCCATTCCACGGACCTTTCGCAGGCCGAGCGTGACGTTCTTGCGCGCGGTGAGATGGGCGAAGAGGTTGATGTCCTGGAACACCATCCCGATCTGCTGGCGGATCTCGTTCGGGTTATTCTCGCCGGTGACCTCGAGATCACCGAGATAGATATCCCCTTCGTCGACCTCCGTTAACCGGTTGAGACACCGCAACAGCGTCGACTTGCCGCTGCCGCTCGGCCCGACGAGCACCTCGACGTCGCCCCGCTCGATCTCGAGGGAGATACCCCGGAGAACGCGCTCGGTTCCGTAGGACTTGTGGACGTCCTCGAGTCGCAACAGTGGCTCGGTTCGATGCTCCGTGTCGGTCGGCTCTGTCGTCTCGGTGTCTGTCACGCTGTCTCACCTGGTATCGCGAACTTGTGGCTCAGATAGTCGAGCAGTCGATTCGTGCCGAAGGTCAGTACGAAGTAGATCAGGCTGATGAAGACGATCACTTCCAGTACGGCCGTCGTCTCCTGAATGAACAGGTCGTGGCTGCGCTTGAGCAACTCCCCGAGGCCGATCGCGAACGCAATCGACGTGTCTTTCAGCACGATGGTGAACTCGTTTTGAAACCCGGGAACGCTCCGGCGCATCGCCTGAGGTACCATCACGTGACGAATCGCCTCGAGGCGGCTCATCCCGATCGAGCGCGCAGCCTCCATCTGTCCGTCGTCGATGCTCTGGAGCGCGCCACGGAAGATCTGGGACTGGTAGGCGGCGCTGCGGAGCCCGAGTGCGAGCGTCGCCGCGATGAACGCCTCTGGGACGTCCGTCGGAACGGTAAACGGCGTCGGACCGAGCAGCGACTCGATTCCCCCGAGCGTCCAGTCTATCCCAGTCAGAAGCGGACCGATCGGGATGACGAAGTACATGTAAATCATGATCACGAGAATCGGCGTCCCACGCAGCAGGACGCCGACCTTCCTGACGAACGCCTGCGAGTAGCCCGATCCGTAGACCTCGATCGCTCCCGCCGGGAAGCCGGCGAGAAAGCCGAGGAAAATACTCGTCAGCGTCAGGGCTACCGTGATCGCTGCTCCCCACAGCAAGTAGTCGGCGTTTCGAACGACGAACTCCCAGTCCTCGGGGCTCCCAATCTGGAGCGGCGCGGCCGCTGTCGAGAGCAGCGACGGATCGACCGACGTCGACAGCGCGGCCGCCGTGACGGTCACAGACGACGCGACGAACTCACCTACCATGTCGCCTCAGGTTACTCGTCGAACCACTCCTGGGTGATCTCGTCGTACTCGCTGCTCTCCTGGACGGCTTCGATGCCCTCGCTGAGCGCCTGCTGGAGGTCGTCGTCCTCCTGTCGGACGCCGAAGCCGTACTCTTCGCCGGTCTCGAACGTGAACGCGATCTCGACGTCGCGGTCGGCCGCGAACGACTCGGCGACCGGTTCGTCGATGACGATCGCGTCGAGGGTGCCGCGCTCGAGTTCTTCGACCGCGAGCACGTAGTTGTCGTAGGAGTCGTAGTCGCCGTCGTCGATCAGCCCCTCCGCGATCAGTTCGTCCTCGACGATCCCCTCGCCAGTCGTCCCCGACTGCGCACCGACGTTGTGACCCTCGAGATCCTCGAGTTCGTCGGGCTGGACGTCGCCGCCCTCCTGGACGAGCACCGTCTGGTCGGCGCTGTAGTAGGGATCGCTGAACGCGATCGTCTCCTGTCGGTCCTCGGTGATCGTCATCGCCGCAGCGATGACGTCGATGTTCTCGTTCTCGAGAGACGGGATCAGGCCGTCGAACTCGATCTCCTGCCAGTCGGCGAGTTCGTACTCGGTCTCGTCGACGACTGCCTCGAGGAGGTCGATGTCGAACCCGACGAGTTCGCCGTCGATGACCATCTCGAACGGCTCGAAGCCGGGTGCCGTTCCCGCGACGATCTCGTTTTCGTCGTCACCAGCCCCATCATCGTCGTCGGCTCCGGTCTCGTCGTCATCGTCGCCGTCGTCGGCGTCCTCGAGACAGCCGGCAAATCCAGTGAGGGAGATGCCAGCGATCCCCGCGCCCGTCGCTTTCAGATACGATCTCCGATCGAACGATTCGCGTTTCTCCACCATAGCTCTACGTAGTAGTACCCCGGGCCCGGCTTAGATGTTAAGGTTTTACACCGAGGCGCAATTTCAGGCATCCTCGCCCGGTCGCGTACACTGTTCGACTCCTTCCGAATGGTAACTGGTACCGTTCCAAGCGTCGACTGCTGAGTCGAATCGACCCACACCGCTGGATTCGACCTAGCAGTTCAGGCTTGGACCGCCACCGGCCCCGACTGACCGCGATCGCAGGCCGGCACACACTTGTACCACCCGCCAGTAGCCCCCTCGTAGATGGTCGAGATCGCGACGATCGCGACGTTCCTGATTGCTGCACTCGCCAGCCTCTTTATGGCCTGGGCGATCGGGGCTGGCTCGAGCGGATCGACGCCGTTTGCACCTGCCGTCGGTGCGAACGCGATTTCGGTGATGCGTGCCGGCTTCCTCGTCGGGATTCTCGGTTTCGCCGGTGCAGTCCTGCAGGGTGCGAACGTCTCCGAGGCAGTCGGTACCGAACTGATCGGCGGCGTCGTCCTTTCGCCGAGCGCCGCGACGATCGCGCTGATTATCGCTGCCGGACTGGTCGCGATCGGCGTCTTCGCGGGGTATCCCATCGCGACGGCGTTTACCGTGACAGGCGCGGTCATCGGCGTCGGGCTCGCCATGGGTGGCGATCCCGCCTGGCCGAAGTACATCGAGATCGCGACGCTGTGGATTCTGACGCCGTTCGTCGGCGGCGGCCTCGCGTACGGGATCGCCCGCCTGCTGCGTGCCGAACCGATCGCCGAAGAATCACTGATCGTCCTGCTTGCCGCATTCGTCGGCACCATCGTCGCCAACATCGAGTTCGCCGTCCTCGGACAGGGCGAGGCCGACGGCGCGTCGATCGCCCAGGCCTCGAGCGGCCCGATTCCGGGGCCGGAGATCGTCGGCGTCGTCGTCGCGACGATCGTGATGGCGCTGCTCTGGGCGCTCGTGGTCGGCTACGACCTGCGAAATGGCATCGAACACGGCGAACGACACTTCTTGCTCGTGCTCGGCGGACTCGTCGCCTTCTCCGCGGGTGGCAGTCAGGTCGGTCTCGCGATCGGCCCGCTGATCCCGCTGTCGGGTGACGTTGGCCTCCCGCTGCTCGCGTTGCTCGTCGGTGGCGGCTTCGGTCTCCTACTTGGCTCCTGGACGGGCGCACCGCGGATGATCAAGGCGATCTCGCAGGACTACTCCTCGCTCGGTCCGCGCCGCTCGATCGCGGCGCTCATCCCCTCGTTCATCATCGCACAGACGGCCGTCCTCTACGGCATTCCGGTCTCGTTCAACGAAATTATCGTCAGCGCGATCATCGGGAGCGGCTACGCCGCGGCCTCCGGTTCCGGTGGCGTCAGCGGCCGCAAGATGCTGTTTACCGTCCTCGCCTGGATTGCGTCGCTGGTCGGGTCGGTCGTCATCTCCTACGTCGGCTTCAGTGCGTTCGACTTCGTGTTTTGAGCCGGACTGCTGGCTCTATACTCATGTAGGTTTCTGGTGGCATACTGAATAGAGAGCGCGAACGATGGACGAGATCCGGCTCGATTGAGCCTACTCCAGAAGAGAAGGGATTTACAACTTCTAATTATCGGCATATGCTTTGAAGCCACTGTACACTGCGCT
The DNA here is from genome assembly GCF_900104065.1 of Natronobacterium texcoconense. Classification (NCBI taxonomy): domain Archaea; kingdom Methanobacteriati; phylum Methanobacteriota; class Halobacteria; order Halobacteriales; family Natrialbaceae; genus Natronobacterium; species Natronobacterium texcoconense. The sequence goes on from NZ_FNLC01000007.1 coordinate 45,068, forward strand.
GAGGCCAAAAAAGATACTTAGAATGAGCTGAACGCCTGTTGGCTCTAATAGGTATCCAACACCGATCACAGCTGCTGTGGATGCAAAGAGGACACTCGCTAGTTGCAGTTGATCTAAATAATTAGTAGCAATAGCTAATATAACGATTGGGACTATTATATATACTGCAAACGCAGGGGTTGCTACGACGGCCTCAATACCTTCCTCAAGGAAAATCCTATAATGTGAATGGGCCTGCAACAACAGAACGATTCCAAGGCCGACTACTGAGACCACTTTCACAGGATTATTGAGAACGCTTTTCATCCTACGGAGCGGGCCTGATATGGATGTCAATTGTAATAATTTCATCCAGCTATTCAGGTATTGTGGTAAGCATATTATAAACATTTTACATACTTTTACAATCCTCATTTACGACGATAGTGACCGGCCAGCCGGGAAATTTCCGTGACCACTGCAGTATCAGACCGTCATGTATCATCTTTTCCGCCAGACTGTTCGAGGTTCCACCTCCAGATGTACCATGCGGGGACCCCGATAATGAGGAGAGAACTCACAACGAGAACGAGTTCTGCGACCGTGTCCATAAAGATACAACTACTGGCTATCCATAGCATCTTCAACTCTTGGGGACTCAGTCGCTTTTCAATCCGCTTGCTAACAAGGTCATCACCCGAAACTGGCAGCAATCCGCTGAGCAGTATATACGGGTCGTGGAGCCTCGAGGGACCAGGCCTACTGTGACCGTTTTCGGCGCACCGACAGAACTGCTCGAGGAGACCCCGCCAAACCGTTCAGCAGACCGTGCGAGACCGAACGGACTTTATTCGACGGGTAGCGATTTTACGTATGGACGAGGACGCGGCTCCACCCGTCGATCCCGACGACCCCGAAACGATCCAGTGGCGACGCGACGCATCGACGTCTCGAACCGTTCGTCTCCTCTGGTCGCTCGGCGTCGGCACCTTCTTCGCTGCGATCACCACCATCGTCTTCTGGCGACTGTACGATTTCGCCGGTCAGATCAGCGGTCTCGCGGAGTCGATCGTTCTTGCATCGATCGCCGCCCTCGTCGTGACCGTCCTCGTACTCGCGGTTTCCAGCAACTCCGAACGGCGACTCGAGCGACTCGTCGAGTTACTCCCACTGCCCGTGGGTTCGCCGTCCGATCGTGGGCTGTCGCGAGCGATCGACGCTGCCGTGGGAACGGTCGTGATGGGTGCCGTCATCGTGATCCTGATGGGGACCGGTCGGTTCGTCGCCCAGAGCGGTATCGAGTTCGGTGGTGGGATCGGTGTCGGCCTCTTTACGGGTCTGGCCGCACTGACGATCCCGATCGCACTCGTCGCGCTCGTGCTGGCCTCGTTCCTTCGCTCCGTCGGTGCGGTCGATCGAGACGACGGCACGATCTACCTCTACGATCCCGACCACCGGGTCGACCTCGAGGTAATCGACGACATCTCGGTCCGAGAAGTCGGCGACGCTGCCGTTCTGAAACTCAGTTACCGTCAGCCGGACGGCCAGTACGTCGCCGGTCCGCGACGGATCGCCGTCCCACCGTCGGTGGCCGACGAAATTCTCCAGTTGCTCGAGACTCGGCCGTAACTGCTACTCCGACGTCCTGTCGGCGACGTTGCCGGTGTTTGCTTCTTCGTCGGTTCCGTTTCCTTCGTCGTCGGGGTCGGTATCTTCGGCCGCCTCCGCTTTTTCCAGTTTTCGCAGCCGTGCTTTCATGATCCGGGTATTCTCGACGTCTTCGACGGTGATCCGGACGCCGTCGTAGGTGATCTCCTCGCCCTCTTCGACCAGTCGGCCCGCGCGGTTGAAGATGAAGCCAGCGATGGTCTCGAACTCCTCGCCCTCGGGGAGTTCGATCTCGAGTGCCTCGTTGACTTCCTCGATGTTGACCTCGCCACGGACCATCACGGTTCGCTCGTCGAGCTCTTCGATCGGCTCGTCCTCGCCGGACTTGAGGATCTCGCCGACGATCTCTTCGATCATGTCCTCGACAGTCACTAACCCTTCGGTGGTACCGAACTCGTCGATGACGATCGCCATGTGCATCCGGTTTTCCCGCATCTCGGTCAACAGTTCGTCGACGTTCTTCGACTCGGGGACGTGCAGGGTCGGCTGGATGAGATCGGCGAGTTCAAGTTCGTCGTCTTCGGTTTCGCCGTAGTTGAGATCTCGGACGAGGTCGCGGATGTGGACGGTGCCGAGGACGTTGTCGAGACTCCCTTCGTAGACGGGCAGTCGGGCGTGGCCGCTCTGGATGCAGGTCTCGATCGCCTCGTCGATGTCGGCTTCTTTCGACATCGCCGTCATGTCGAGACGTGGCGTCATCACCTCCTTGACGATCGTGTTGTTGAACTGGAGGATTCGCTTCAGCATCTCGTGTTCTTCCTCTTTCAGGACGCCCTCGCGCTCGCCGGATTCGATCATCTCCTGGAGTTCGTCGCGGGTGACGTACGGCGACTCGATCGCACCGGTCGAGCCGGTGAGTCTGTTGACCTGCCGGGTCAGGTAGTCGAAGAGGACGATCAGCGGGAACAGGAAGTACTCCGTGGCCTTCAGCGGTTTCGCGATTCGGCGCGCCCACGATTCCGTGTTCTCGACCGCGTAGGACTTCGGGACGCTCTCACCGAACAGGAGAACGACCGCCGTGATCCCGATGGTCGCGAGGAAGACGGCGACCAGTCCGCCGAAGTAGAGCCCGAGCAACGCGGTCGCGATCGAAGACATCGCGATGTTGACGATGTTGTTCCCGACGAGGATCGTCACCAGCAATCTGTGGGGGTCGTCTTTCAGCTCCTTCGCGAGTTCGGCTCCCTCGAGGTCGTCCTCGACCATCCCCTCGAGGCGGTGTTTCGGCAGGTTGAACATGGCGATCTCCGAGGAAGAGAAGAAACCGGAGAGCACGATGAGTACGACTACCGCGAGGGTTCCGAGGATCGCCACCGTCGACTGGTCGATCATGTAGTCGACAACCGGCACCTGATACGGGTCGGCCGTGAGGACGGCCGACACCTCGTACGCGGCGAGCACGAACTCGAGGGAGAGAGACATCGATGTCTGCTCTTGGCGCCCGACCGGTTAACAGTTTACCATTTTCCCGATGTATGGCCCGAGACGAGGACCCACACGCTTACCCGGCTGTCTTCACTATCACCGTGTATGAGCGACCACGACCAACAGATCACGTTCTACCGACTGCAGGGCTGTCCGTACTGCGAACGCGTCGCTCGGCTGCTCCAGGAGTACGACCTCGACTACCAGTCGCGGTTCGTCGAGCCGATGCACTCGGATCGAAACGTCGTCAAACGCGTCGCCGGCGTCCGGACGGTGCCGGTGATCGTCGACCACGACACTGGCGTGACGATGGCCGAGAGCGCCAATATCGTCGACTACCTCGAGTCGACGTACGGCTCGGAGGCTCCCGCAGCCGAAACCGCCGCCGCCGGAGGTGACGCCTGATGCCGGAGTTCGAGGTCGTCTCGCTCGAGTCGACGGAGCATCCCGAAGCTGGCGATGAGGCTCTCGAGTTCACCCGTCCGCTGGTCACCGACGAGTACTGGGAGGACGTCTCTGTGTCCGACCTCGTCGCTGACACCGGGAAAACGATCCTCGTCTTTACCCCCATGGCGGGCTCGTTCCTCGCGAAGTACGTCTGGGACGAACTCACCGAACGCGGCTGGGACGAGGCCGACGCCCGCGTCGTCGGTATCACTGCCGCCAACCCCTACGGAGTCAAGCGATTCCTCGAGGACAACGACGTTCCGTTCGAGTTCTTCGCGGATCCGGGTAACGAGGTCGCAGAGAAGTACGGTTTCGCCCACGACCTGGACGGGATGGCCGGCGTCAGCGAACCTCGACTCGCGTTCGTCGCACTCGATGCGGACCTGACCGTCGAAACGACGTGGGTCGCCGCGGAGTGGCCCGAGTTTCCCGACTACGACGACCTGGAGTCGGAACTCGGTCTCGCGTAACCGTACAGACGATACCTTTTTCCTCGCGTTGGGCCGAGTTCGACCCGAATGAGCGAGATAGACCGTGCGGCGTCGGCGATCGAATCGGGAGACCTGGTCGTCTACCCAACCGAGACCGTCTACGGGCTCGCAGCCGACGCGCTCGAGGCCGACGCGGTCGAACGGGTGTTCGAGGCGAAAGAGCGAGATCGGTCGAACCCGATCTCCTTTGCAGTGCCGTCGGTTCCTTCGGCGCTCCAGCACGTCCGCGCGACCGAACGCGAGCGCCAGTTCATGGCGACGTTTCTCCCCGGTCCCGTGACGGTGCTGTGTCGTCGACGCGATGCCGTTCCGGACGTTCTCACCGCTGGAAACGACCGGGTTGGCGTCCGCGTCCCCGATCACGACCTCGCGCTGGCACTCTGTGAGCGGGCCGGCACGCCGATCACGTCGACCAGCGCGAACGTCAGCGGCCGGGAGAGCGCCCGGACGCTCGAGGAAGTCGACCCCGAAATCCGCGAGGAAGCCACAGTCGCGCTAGACGGCGGACGGACCGAGGGTACAGAGAGCACCGTCGTCGACGTCTCGACGGAGACGATCCACCGCCGTGGAGCGATGGCCGACGAGATCGAGGAGTGGCTCGCGGCCCACTGAGAACGAGAAATTGCGACATCCGGACGACGTACCCTCTACCGACGAAAATTTTCAGTCTGCCGCCTGCTCACGGTCCGTCGTGGACGGTCCCGAACTGTCGATTGCAGTCGTCACGAGATCGTGGCCCTGCCGCGCCAGGGAACGGACGAATTGCAGGATGTTCTTCGGACCGGTCTGTGGTCCCGGCGCCCGGTAGAAGGCGATCAGCGACCACATCACCGCTACGCCGAGCGACCCCAGCGCCGAGAACGTCATTCCCATCGTCGCGTAGGTAAACGAGTAGACGCTCCCGATCGTCATCGAGGGAACGCTCGAGCCGAGTGGCACTCGTGCGTTCGTGTCCCGGACCGTCGGTGCGAGGAACGTGATCGAGAGGACGCTTCCAGCGAGGAAGACGAAATCTTGCCACATCATCAGTGGATCTTCTTACTCAGTCCCGAGTAAAAGTCTCTCGGTATCAGGGCGGATCGACACCAAAACGACCGTATTCCTGTCTTTCAGGGCCTGATAACGGTATCTAACTATTACCAGTTCATCGTCTGATCGATGTGCCGACCGATACAAATACTCAGCCCAGCCCCAGCAACGATCGCAACGTCCGCGTCCGAACTCCACACTCGCCGGCGAACTCACAGGAGTCACACTTCGAACGGTTGTCGGTGCGAGGCGGCGGCCCGTCCAGTTCTCGTACCGTTCTCAGGGCCCGCCGGTAACGGGCCTTCCGGCGCGTCGTCAACTCGAGCGAGCGGATCTCCCCGTAGGCCGGGTACTCGAGCCAGACCCGGTCGATCGACGTCTCGTGCTCCCAGGAGAGGGCCTTCGCCGCGGCGACGGCCTGAACCGACTGGGAGCCCCAGACGCCTCGCTCCGGTGGCTTGCCGGCCGAGATCAGTGCCGGTTCGACCGGCCCCGAGAGTACTTTGTGGACGACGCCGCGACAGTCACGGCCCGTGGCGACGACGTTTCTGTCCTCAGGATTTCGGAGGCGTACCCACTGCTCGTTCGCGACGAGTCGATCCCGAGTCGTTTCGAGACGGTCGCGATACTCGACGGGCGAGATAGCGATCGGTTCCGCCTCCAGATGGCCGGCCGGTAACGCGAGCAGTTCCTCGTACCTCGCCGAAAGTGCCCTGATCTGCTCGACTTTCGGTGGGGGGTCCGGATCGTCGTCTCGAGTCTGCCGGTAGTAACACTTCCGTGCACAGTAGGCAGCGGTCCGGAGGTCGCTGAACGAAACGTGCGATCGAGACACGCCTCTCCTGGCCGTGGCTTCCCACAAAAACCCGCGGACAGGCGCGTTCAGAAGTCGACGTCGGTCTCCATCCCCTCGGTAGCGTCCTCGAGGCCGTCCTCGCGGACGTCCGAGGTCATCTGGGCGGAGAGTTCCGCGTCGGCGAGGATGCTGTCGAACTCGTCGCGGTAGCGGTCGTTTGCCGTCCGGGACTGGTCTTCGGCTTTGGCGACGCGTCTGTACCGTCCGATATCGTCGGCGCTGACGTCGTACTCTTCGGCCAGCGTCTCGTCGTCTTCCTCACGACCGCGGATCGCCGCGAGGTCGACGTCGTCGGCGTCGTCGTCGCCGATCAGGTGCAACGACATGCGTGCTTCGAAGATTTCCTCCGTATCGACGCCGAGATCCGTAGCGATCTCCTCGTCGCTTTCGTCCTCGTAGAACGCTTTAGCGACCGCTACGAGCTGTTCGTCCGAGAGCTCCGTCTCGAACTCGTATCGCTCTCGCATCTGGGTTACGACGCTCTCGAGTCGCTCGTCGTCGGTTCGCTCGTCTCGCTCGAGGGAGCCCCGGTTGTTCTCCTGGGACTGGGTGACCGTCTCTTCGCCGTCGGTGACGTCCGTGAAGATATCCCGGAGTTCCTCGGTTTTTTCGTTCATGGGTGGACACTCCCGACGGGTGGCTATATAAGCCTGTTGCCAGATAACGTGGGCGCGTTACCGGTCGACAATCGGAATAAACGAAAGAATAGTTTATTATTTCCGCAAGACGGCGTTGGGGTACGTATCTGCTCGGTGGGGCAAGAATTAAGTCACGCCCCCGCCCGTGATTGAACATGAACGTCGTAGCCCAGTCGGACATCGCACGGGAGACCTACTGGGGGATTAGCGACACCGGATACGCGGTGTTCTATCTCCTGACGGTGATCACGCTCGCCGTGTTCGCCTACGGGGTTTACCTGCGATTCAGCCGGTACACACAGGGGGATGACGACCCGTTCGCCCGGCTGAACGACCTTCCCAGTCGCATCGTCAGCGCGGCCAAGATCGTCCTCTCGAACGAGAAACAGTTCAACAGGGATCTCTACGGCGGCCTGATGCACGCTTTCATCCTCTGGGGATTCCTGACGCTGTTTATCGCGACGCTGATCATCGGCTTCGAACAGTACGCCACCGACATGCTGCTCGGCCTGCAGTTCTGGGACGGAGACTTCTATCTCTCCTACCAGTTCATGGTCGACGCCATGGGGCTGCTGTTCGTCGTCGGAATCGGGATGGCGATGTACCGGCGCTACTGGGTTCGTAACGAGCGCCTCTGGGATCGCCACACGTCTAACGAGGACGACATTTTCATCTGGACGCTGTTCCTGCTCGGCGTCGGCGGCTTCCTGCTCGAGGGCCTTCGTATCTACAGCGCCGGCATGCCCGACCACGAAATCGTCAGCTTCGTCGGCTACGGGCTCGCGATGGTTTTCGATGCCACCGGACTGGCCGTCCTCGGACCGGAGCAGGCCGGACTCAACGGCGGCGGTCTGAACGCCGAGAACCTCCACTGGCTGGCGTGGTGGTCTCACTCGCTGATCGCGTTCTTCTTCATCGCGTGGATCCCCTACGCCAAGCCGTTCCACATGCTCTCGTCGTTCGCGAACGTCGTCGTTCGCGACGAGAAAGCAGGTGCACGTCTGCCGAACGTCCCCTCCGACCTGGACGCAACCAACGCCGAATCCATCGACGACTTCACCTGGAAGGAAATCCTCGACCAGGACGCCTGTACCAAGTGTGGTCGCTGTTCGTCGGTCTGTCCCGCGAAAGCATCCGACCGGCCGCTCGACCCGCGTAACGTCATCCTCGATCTGAAGAAGTACCGCGAGGAACTCGACGCCGGCGGCGAGGAGAAGCCGATCATCGCCGACGGCGGCACCTCGGTGATCAACACCGAGACGATGGAGTCCTGTATGGCCTGTATGGCCTGCATGGACGCCTGCCCGGTCGAGATCGAACACCTCCAGTCCTTTACCCGGCTCAACCGCCAGATGACCGACCAGGGCGACGTCCCGCCGAGCATGCAGGACGTCTTCCAGAACGTCATGCAGAACGGCAACACCTTCGGCGACTCCCCACGCGACCGCGGCGACTGGGCCGACGACCTCGAGTTCGACGTCCCCGACGCCCGCGAAGAGGAAGTCGACTACCTCTGGTACGTCGGCGACTTCCCGAGCTACGACGAGCGCAACAAGCAGGTCGCCCGCTCGCTCGCGACCATCCTGAAGGAGGCCGACGTCAGCTTCGGCATCCTCTTCGACGACGAGAAGTACGACGGCAACGACATCCGCCGCGTCGGCGAGGAACTGCTGTACGTCGAACTCGCCGGCCACCACGTCGAGACCTGGGAGGACTGCGAGTTCGACAAGATCGTCTGTACGGACCCCCACTCCTACAACACGTTCGAGAACGAGTATCCGGAACTCAACTTCGACGAATTCGCGGACGACCCGATGATGCCGTTCGAGTACGACGAGCAGTGGAACGAAGACGGCGAGATCGACGTCCTCCACTGGACCCAGGCCGTCGAGGAACTCGTCACCGAGGGCAAACTCGACCTGAACGGCGACGAACTCGACTACACCGTCACCTACCACGACCCATGTCACCTCGGCCGGTACAACGACGAGTACGAGGCCCCGCGTGAACTCATCCGCGCCACGGGCTGTGAACTCGACGAGATGCCCCGCAACCGCGACAACTCCTTCTGTTGCGGTGGCGGCGGTGGCGGCCTCTGGATGGACTTCGAAGAAGAACCCAAGCCGAGCGAAGAACGGATTCGAGAGGCACTCGAGGACACCGACGCCGGTGCCGGCATCGAAAAGTTCGTCGTCGCCTGTCCGATGTGCATGACGATGTACGAGGACGGCCGCAAGACAGGCGGCTACGAGGACGAAATCGAAATCGTCGACGTCGCCGAACTGATCGTCGAGGCCATCGGCAAGGAAGAAGAAGCCGACCTCGAGGTCGCGGCGGACTAAATCCGACTGTCTCTACGACGAGACGTTTTCATTCGGCCGAAGTGTAGATAGGATAAGGTGTTTATCGTTTGGGATCATTTTGTTATGTATGAACCGACGGCAATTTCTTGCGAGTGCAACCATTGTCTGTCTCAGTGGCTGTCAAAGCATATTGGCCAGTGGCGAAATCTCACCCAGCCGTGAACCGGAAACGGTACCCTCCCCACTCAATTGTGATGACAACGAATTTGATAGACTCTCAAACCGAGGGCCAGGAGAGGTAGGTGATGCTGGACCCTTTTCACTACGCATAAATGATACCTCTTTTAGATACGGTGACACTGCAAAGATAACTCTCAGAAATACATCTCTCACTTCAGAATACACCGCGACTCGAGATCATTACAATATTCTTGTTTACACAGACGCCGGATGGGAGGAAGTGCGTGGTATAACCGAAGGGTATATGGACTATACGGATGTCGAACGTAGTCATAGACCTGGTAACGTATACGAATGGACGCTCGAATTAACTGATAACGGACTTGTTGATGATAATGCCGAACTCGAAGTTTGTCCCGCCCTTCAACCTGGACGATATCGATTTGTATATTTTGGCGTAACTGATTCGATCGCTGTCGAATTTGATCTCCACCGCGACGAGGATTCAGGATAACATGGTTTCATTATCTGGATTGCTATCGTCCAGCGAAGTCAGTACCGTTAATCTGACCAATGACGACGCGCTCGTACCATACTAGTTCTGGGTTCGAGCCAGTCGGCAACTGGCAGCGATAGACGGGTTCGATTCTCTATGTCGCGCAATTTGCGTGCGATTTCGACCAGCGATAGTTCGTATTCGTCGACCTAATCAGCAGCCAACTGGCAGACGCGGTCGGCACGACGACCAGGGTCGACGACGCAGCGAACCACGCTGCACTCGGGGAGTGCCTTGCTTACGATCCGACCGCCTTCGGGAGGTCAACCGTGCATCGCCGTCGTTGGCCGACTTCCGATAAAAGAACAGTCCTTCTTCAATTACGACGAAACGGTTCTCGGATCGATTCGATCGACGACTCCATCGAAGTCGTCGTCGAAACTGAGGACTGCGTCTATCCCCTCGTTCTCGACGAGTGTGATGAGACTCGCATCCGTAAAACTCAGTTCGTGATCGTCGTACCGTTCGAACGTCTCGATCATTTTTTCGAATCGGTCACTGGTGATGAATAGTAGTTCGATTCCGTCCGGAAACGAACCACGACCTGCGATACGGTCCCCGATGAGACGGGCTTCGCGATGGCTCTCGGTTCGCATCCGTGCGAGCGTTACGGCTTCGTCGTACACGTAATCAGTCGTGTACAGTGCTCCGAATTCGCCGTCGAACGCGGCAGTTAGCGCTCGAGTCGCTGCACCGTGATGTTCGTCACGTTCGTTCTGTGCCGCAACAAAGACACCCGTATCGATGAGGACGCTCATTTCCCGTACAGCACGTCGTCGATTTCGCCCTCGCTCGTTTCGACTCCCCAGTCGGAACTCCCTGACAACCAGCGCTCGATCTCGTTCTCCGACAACGGTTCGAACTCGTCGCGGAACGAGTCGATCAATTCGTCTTTCGACCCGTAGCTGTCCGTTACGATCCGCTCGAGGAGTTCCTGTTGAGTCACGTTTTTCCCAGTCTCGAGTCTGATCTCGGCCTGTAACTCCTCGAGTTGGGATTTCGTTGCGTCCGTCACCTTGACCGAGGTGCTCATATCGCTAGTAGAGTGTTCTACTCGGAAAATAGTTCCGCTAGTTCTGGTATCTCGCATCGTCGAGCCTGGTTCAACTCAGCTCAAATCATTGTTTAAGTACCCGGACACTCTTTTGATCTCGCGTCCCAGGTTCCGAGCATGGATCTCGCCGGCCGACTCGTGCAGCGTCTCCGCGACGAACCCGACGACCCGACCGTCGTCGGATTAGAGGGCGAGGATGCAGACCAGTTGTTCGACGCGCTCGGCTCCGAGACCTCTCGCGCCGTTCTCCAGGCCTGCTACGAGGAGGGCCGAACTCGATCGGAACTGGCCGAGGAACTCGAGACGAGCGTCCAGAACGTCGGCTACCACGTCGACAAACTCGAGTCCGCGGACCTGCTCGAGGCGGTCGAGACCCGATACGGCGAGAACGGCCGGGAGGTGACTGTCTACGAGCCGTCGAAGCGTGCGGTCGTGGTCGCGGCGGGAGAACCCGGTCTGGTGGATCGGCTGGCGGAGGCTGTCGATCGGCTGTTTGCGCCGATCGTGCTCGCAGGGCTGTTCGCGATGGTCGTCGCCGTCGTCGATCGCGGTCCCGAACGGATCGGGATGCTCGGCGACGACGCCGCGCGGACCGAAGTGATGGCGGCGACCTCTGGAACGGCAGCCGCGGTCGCGACTTTCCTCGTCGGCGTGCTCGTCGTCTTGGCAGCCGATCGCGTCGGCGTCTTCGACCGGCTCGCCGACGACCGCCGTACCGGGCGGGTACGGCTGCTCCTCGGTCGCAGTAGTGAATCGACGCGCCGGTACGCCGTCTCGATCCTCGTCGGTGGTCTCGTGACCTTCCTCGCGCTCGACCTCGTGGCCGCCGGGACGGGTCACAGACTGTCGCTCGCGGCCTGGCTGCTCGTGCAACTGGTGATCCCGCTCGGCGTCGTCGCTGCTGGCGTGATTGCCTACGCGAACGATGGGCTGGCCGTGAGCTGGGCGGCCGCGAGCGCTCCGTTCGTCGGCATCTGGGGCTACCTCGTCGCGGGCGAGTTCACCCGCGGCGGGATCGATCCGATCCTGTTCGCCCTTGGCCCTGTCGCCGTCGCCATCGTCGCCGCGCCGCTCGGCTCGATCGCGTATCTCGTCGGGCGCACCGTTGCTTCGTGGCGAGGGATTGGAGAACCGCTCTCGAGGCGAACTATCGCACTGCTCGTGGCACATCCGCTGTTTGTGGTCGTGATCGTCGCGGGCTGGCTTCGGCTGGTGGGGTGAATATGTCCAAACGGTCTCCCTCCGACGTCGATTTCGATGCCCTCCTTCGAGCCGGATTCACGGGTGCCGTGGGACTTCCGCTCGTCGTCGCCGCCGTCTTCGTTGCTCTTCCCGAACCGTCGGCGATTCCGTGGTGGCGATCGTTCGACGCCGGACTGTGGGCCAGATTTGTCGGCCTCTTCGGGCTCGTCGGTGTGATTCTTGGTGTCGCGTGGACACTCGAGTGCCGGATCGCCTTCGCTCTCGGGCTCGTCGCTCTAGTCGGTGCTGTAGCGTGGCCGCCCCTCGGGTTCGGCGAGTTGCCAAACGTTGTCTCGACGCTCGTCGGCACCGCCGTCGTCGGACTCCCGACACTCGTACTCGCGGTTCCGCTCGAGTACGCCGCCCGACGGAGCGACCGCCGGCTTCGGCCGACTCGAGTCGAGGCGGTCGCGCTCGTAGTCGGCCTCGTTCACCTGCTGGTGGTCAACTGGCTGACGGCCACGCTCGAGAACCGCCTCTTCCTGCCCCGGCCGAGCGAACTCGCTCACGCCGATCCAGCGGGACTTGTAGCGCTGACGGTCATCGCAGGCGGGCTGATCCTGCTCGGCGCGGTCCCGGTCGTCCTCGCCTGGCGGCTCCGACTCGTCACACCGGCCGGGTTCGTCCTCGTCGCGTTCGGCTGGGCGACCTACCGGACGTGGCAACTCTCCCTCGAGACGTTGCCGCCGGCGGGACCCGGATTCGGACTCGTCCCGACGCCGCTGACGCTGTACCTCTGGGGCGGCTCGCTCCTGCTGGTTGGAGCCGTTCTGATCGGCGGCCTCGAGTACCTGTTCCACCGGAAACGAGGGGCTGGATCGCTACCGCCTCTCGAGAACTGACCGTACGCTTACGGTCACTGAACGGGAACGTTCGACCATGGTACGACTCCTGTTCGGACTACTCGGAGTGGTGATTGCACTGTTCCCGGACGGCGTACGCGAAACCTACGAAGAAGTTGCGTTCGAGAACTCTGACGACGCGACGCCGAAACCGTGGCTCGTCTCCGGTATCCGGGCGGAGGGAATCCTCTACGCGCTGGCGAGCGCTGCTGGCGGGAAGAGCTACGCCTGGCTGTTGAACGTCGCGGGTCTCGCCGGCGGTCTCGCGGCGCTGTTCCCGAAGCAGTACCTCGAGACGGGCGTGGAGGTCGCCTACGAGGACGCGGACACACTCGAGTGGCGTGACGGGGTCGTCACTGCGGTCCGGGGAATCGGCACGCTCCTGGTACTGCTCGCGCTCGTCGGGGTCCGGAATCGGCGGAAAGCCACGTCGGAAACGGAAGAGGCGGACGCGGCGAGCGAATCTGCCGAGTGACGTCCACCTCGTTGTCGGACGGACCGCTGTAAGTCATTGCCGGCACGACCGCGATCCGTCAGCGGTTGTGCGGATAAATCGGCACAGCAGACCGTATCAGTCCTCGATCTCGATCGCCGGCCGACCAGGTTCGGCGTTTTTCAGCACGCTCTCGTCGACCTCGTCGGCCTCGACGACTCGAACGTCGGCCTCGAACTCGCGCTCGAGCAGCCACGCGGCCGATTCGAGCGCCGTGTACTCCTCGTCGGGGCCGAGCGTTCGCTCGAGGGCCTCGCGCTCGACCTGCAGGTCTTGGCCGTAGTCGGCCGCTGCGTCGCCCTGTTCGCGGATGTGTGACTCCTGCATGAGTTCGCCGATCAAGTTGTCGGCGTCGCTCTCGATCGCGATCTCGAGGGCGTCGTACTTCCACTCCGGGGAGACGACGACGTCGATCGCCTTCGGATCCTCGATGCCGGCGACCTCGACGATGTCGCGGACGTCCTCGCGAGTGTTCTCGACGAGTTGGCGGCGTTTCCGGACGTGGCCGCGGTCGACCTCGGCCTCTGGCCACGGGGCGTCGACGACGAAGCCGTCGTTGCCCAGTTCGTTCCACAGCTCTTCGGCGAGGTGGGGGGCGACGGGAGCCAGCAGCCGGACGACCGCGGACAGGCCGCGCTCGTAGGTGTCGGCGTGGGGTTCGGTGTAGTCGGCGTACTGTCGCAGCGTCCGCGTCAGGTCCTGGGTTTCCCGCAGCGCCTTGTTGAAGGTGAGGTCGTCGTACTCCGCGTCGGCGATGGCGATCGTCGCGTCGATTTCGGCATCGACGTAGCTGGCGACGGCGTCGTTTGCGCCGTCCGGCCCGTTCGTGGTGTACTCTTCGACCATCTCCTTCAGCCGCGCGAGGAAGGCGTTCGTCGAACGGACGCCCTCCTCGCTCCAGTCGAAGTCGCGCTCGGGCTGGGCGGCCTGCATCATGAAGAGCCGGGCGGTGTCGGCACCGTACTCCTCGACGATCCGCTGGGGTGAGACGACGTTCCCCTTCGACTTCGACATCTTCTCGCCCTCTAGCTGGACCATTCCCTGGGCCAGCAGGTTCGTGAACGGCTCGCGGTGTTCCAAGCCCTCGTGGTCGGCCAACACCTTCGTGAAGAACCTCGAATACAGCAGGTGCATTACGGCGTGCTCGATGCCGCCGACGTACTGGTCGACCGGCATCCAGTCGTTCGCACGCTCGAGGTCGAATGGGGTCTCCTCGAGTCCGGGCGAGACGTACCGCAGGAAGTACCACGAGGAGTCGACGAAGGTGTCCATCGTGTCCGTTTCGCGCGTGGCATCGCCACCACACTCGGGGCAGGTCGTCTGCTTCCACTCCTCGGCGGCGTCCAGCGGATTCCCGGTGGTGTTGATGAACTCCGGCAGTTCGACGGGCAGGTCCTCTTCGGGTACCAGCACGGCCCCACAGTCGTCGTGACAGTGGACGACTGGGATCGGGGTTCCCCAGTAGCGCTGGCGGGAGATCCCCCAGTCGCGAAGCTGGTACTGTTTCGCGTGCTCGGCGCTCTCTATGTCCTCCGTCAGGCGCTCGCGGGCCGTTTCGCTGTCCAATCCGGAGTAGTCGCCCGAATTCACGAGCACGCCGTCGTCGGTGAACGCCTCCTCGCTCACGTCCGGCGCTTCGGGTTCTTCGCCCTCCTCGGGTTCGGGCGCGATGACAGGCACGATCTCCTCACCCATCTTCTCGGCGAAGGCGTGGTCGCGCTCGTCGTGGCCGGGGACGGCCATCAGCGCGCCCGTCCCGACGTCCGAGAGAACGAAGTCGGCGACGTAGACCGGGATCTCCTCGCCCGTGGCGGGGTTGGTCGCGGTCAGATCGGTTGCGACACCGTTGGGTTCGTCACCCTCCGGATCAGCCTCGTGTTCGATGAAGTGGCGGACGTCCTCGTCTTCCTCGGCGAGTTCCTCGCTGATCGGGTGGTCCGGTGCGAGCGCGAAGAACGTCGCGCCGTAGATGGTGTCGACGCGCGTCGTAAAGGCTCGAACGGGGCCGTGCCCTTCGACCTCGAAGTCCAGTTCCGTCCCGTACTGCCGGCCGATCCAGTTGCGCTGCATCTGGCGCACCGAGTTCGGCCACCCCTCGAGGTCGTCGATGTCCTCGAGCAGTTCGTCTGCGTACTCGGTGATCTTCAGGAACCACTGCTCGAGTTCGCGCTGTTCGACGGGGGTGTCACAGCGCCAGCAGAGTTCCGCCTCGCCTTCGACCTGCTCGTCGGCGAGGACGGTCTCGCACTCGGGACACCAGTTGACCTCGGCGTCGCGGCGTTCGACGAGGTCTTCGTCGTGGAACCGAGAGAAGAGCCACTGGTTCCACTGGTAATACTCGGGCGTGCAGGTGGCGACCTCGCGGTCCCAGTCGTACCCGAATCCCATCGCGTCCATCTGGTCGCGCATCGTGTCGATGCAGTCGAACGTCCAGTCTCGCGGGTTGGTGTCGCGGTCCTTAGCTGCGTTCTCGGCGGGGAGTCCGAAGGCGTCCCACCCCATCGGGTGGAGGACGTCGTCGCCCTGCATGCGTCGATACCGGGCGTAGGCATCCGTGATCGTGTAGTTGCGGACGTGGCCCATGTGGAGCTTGCCCGACGGGTACGGATACATCCCGAGGACGTACGTCGGGTCCTCGACGTCGTCGGGCGTTCGATAGGCGTCCGCGTCGTCCCACGCCTCTTGCCAGCGCCGCTCGACTGCCGCGTGGTCGTAACCGGCGTCACTCATTTGTATACGTGTGGACGCGACGGCGTCGTATAGCTTTCCATCCAGTGGCCGTTGCTGGCCACTTCGCGGTACATCGCACTCGATTCCGTTCTCGAGAACCGCAAAACAGTCGGATTACTCGATGTCGATCGCTTTCGACTCGTCGCTCTCCTCGACTTTCGGCAGTCGAACCGTGAGCACGCCGTTCTCGTAGCCCGCCGAAACCTCCTCTTCCTCGACCGGTTCGGGCAGGCGAATCCGGCGACTGGCCGTCTTGCGCGTCCGCTCGCGACGGATGTACTCGCCCTCGGCGAACTCGAGGTCGTCCTCGCGGCTCGCGTCGAGACGCAGGGTGCCCTCCGAGAGCGTCAGGTCGATGTCGTCGGTCTCGTAGCCCGGCAGGTCGGCGGTGACGACGTACTCCTCGTCGGTGTCGGCGACGTCGACCGGGACCGACCCCGGGACCTGCAGGCCGCCGCCGGTCATCCCCTCCTCGACCTGTCGGCTGACGCGGTCGAGCATCTCCTCGATTTCGTCGAACGGGTTGCGTCGCATACACGACCGTACGCTCTCGAGTGGGATAAATCTGCCCGCGCCAGAAGGACAGAACCGTTATTCGGGAAGCGTCACGATCCCCTCGTCCATCGCCTCGAGCAACACGTCCCGGGCGTGGCCGTCGGGATCGACGTCCTCGTAGACTGCCTCGACCTCGCCGTCGGCGAGGAAAAAGGTCGTTCGCTCGGTCGGTGCGGGCCCCGCGTCGGTCTCGCGTTTCTCGACGTCGAAGGCGTCCGCGATCTCCTCGTCGGGATCGGCCAGCAGGTCGAACTCGAGTCCCTCCTGCTCGCAGAAGTCCTGGTGGGAGTCGACGTCGTCGGTCGAGACGCCGTAGATTGCGACGCCGGCGTCGCGGTAGGTCTCGCGTTCGCGCTGGAACTGGTTCGCCTCGATCGTACAGCCCGGCGTGTCGTCACGCGGGTAGAAGTAGAGCACGGTCGGCTCCTCGAACTCGAGCGTGATCGTCTCGCCGTCCTGGTTCCGTGCGGTGACCGTCGGTGCGTTCGCACCCTCCTCGAGTGTCATGAGTGACCGTACTGCGAACGCGCGGAAACGGCTTTCGGTGCGACCGCGACGGGATTCACGTTCTGGCCCACTCGAGCGCCTCTTCGAGGTCGTCGAAGCTCTCGATTGTGGCCCCGTCGACGTCGATCTGAGATTTCACCGCCATCGCCGTGATGCCACTCGAGACGAAGCCGATCTTCTCGACGCCGGTGTACTCGCCGTTGGCGGACCACTCTTTACCCATGTACTCCTGGGTCTCTTTGGGAAGGTTCGTCGCGTCGCCGAAGACGGCGAGGGTCGCTTCGACGTCGCGTTTGCTCCCACGCTCCCGGTAGTGCTCGCTGGCTGCCTCGAGGTCCTCGTCGGCGAACCCCTGCCAGCCTTTCATGAACCAGACCCCGACGCTGCCGCGTTTTTCGAAGTCCCATCCGTACTGTTCCGGATTCGGCACGTTGTCCGTTGTTGCCATTATACTGCAACAGCGGTCGCGGTTTTAAAAGTAATCTTGCTAACTGTGTTTGGTCGAACCGTCGCAGTCGGAAGGGACGAACCGAATTCGGCGCGTGTAGACCGTTACTCGACGTGTTTTCGTATCGTACGACTCCATCCGTCGCACCGACCGTTCTCGACCAGGTTTTCGATATCCTCGATGTAACCGTCTCGCCGCCTGATCTCGTGGGATGACCGTCGATATGCCCTCGCCTGTCTCGAGTACCATACGCGTGGTAGTGACTCGGCGACGACCTTGACTGGAGAATGCCCGCTGGTGGACCGAGTGTTCGAATATATGATATAGGATTTATATTTCTGGATTACACGTCTCTTCCCTATCGAGATTCATTCGGGATTTTCGGGCCGAATACGACTCGAGAAGCCTGTAGAGTTTCTCACACGATTGGCGATAACAATTATCTGTTCTCCGAATAGTTCCTCGCCTAGCCAAAACTCGCCGTCGCTGATGGCGAGGACGCTTGGACAGGATACACGATGGTGCTCGAAACGTTCATTCCGGATCGGATTCGCAACCAGTATAGTGAAAAAACCATCACAGCGGTCGGCTGCGTACTGGCCGAAATCGGGCGGGTCGACGATAGCAGCCAGCAGATCACGTGGATGGCTGACGGGACCAGGGGTGGTTGTGCGTGATCGAATTCCTCTCGGCGCACCTGATGCAACTCACGGGCGTCATTCTCGGGTTGATCACCCTGATATTCGTCGGCTGGACGCGTCTCCTCCCGGCCACGAGTCGACAGTTCGGGTACGCGGTCGCGACGGCAGCCGGTGCGATGGCCGTCGTCTATCTGGCGACGGCACCGCTCCAACAGGTGCTCGGGATCGGCGAGGACCCGATCCGCTTCCTGGGATACACGGCGATGTGGATCCCGTTCGTGCTCGTCATCGGCGCGATCGCCGGTGCCAGCAAGCAGCTGATTCTGGGGCTACTCGGCGTGGTCCTGACGCGCGTGTGGGTGACGTACTTCGCCGGCTTCCTCGATGGAATCGCCATGATACTTGCATCGCTTACCCCGTTCGTGTTGCTCGTGGTCGGCATCTTCCTGTTGTACGGGCCATTCGAGCGGGCGGCAAACGAACAATCTCCCGCACGGTCGCTCCTGTACAGCAAACTCGCGAATCTGGTCGTCCTTGCGTGGATGGGACTCGTTGCGAACGGGCTTATCGCTGCCTTCCAACTGGTCGACGATTTCGTTGGGGGGGTCGTTCTGGTCTACGTCGAGATCATCCTCGTAGTCGGCTTCGGCGCGCTCGTCCTCCGGAACGCCGACGCACTCGAGGACGTATCGACTGGGCTGCTCTCGTTCGATGAGGATGCCTCCGTTCCCACGGAACCGGCCGAAACCCAGACTACTGGCGACTGACGGCGAGACGAGCGACTTTTTCGCGACGACTCACAGTCCTACTCGACGACGTGTTCCGTATCGTACGAGCCTAGCCGTCGCACCCAGCCGTTCTCCGCTAACTCCTCGATGTCCTCGAGTGCTTCCCCCGTCCGTGCCTCGTAGAGGCCGGCCTCGATGTCGACGTGGAAGACGTAGTCGCCGAGTCGCTGACCGCTGGGTCGGGACTCGACGCGGGTCAGGTTGATGTCTCGGTCGGCGAACGGCTCGAGTAACTCGAGCAACAGACCGGGGTAGTTCGCGTTCGGGTAGACGACTAGCGAGGTCTTGCCGCCGCCTTTCGAACGCTCTTCCGCGGGCGCGACCGCAAAGAACCGCGTCGCGTTCGAGTCCTGATCCTGAATGTCCTCCGCGAGTACCTCGAGATCGGTTCCGTTGCCGGCGTTTGCTGGATGACCGATCCCCGCAACGGAGGGATCGTCGCGCGCGAACTCGACGCCCTGTGCCGTGCTCGCGACTGCTTCCAGCGCCGCATTGGGGTACTCCCGCTCGAGGTAGGACCGACACTGCGCGAGCGCCTGGGAGTGGCTGGCGATCGTATCGAACCCCTCGCCCTGGGCGAGTAAGGCGTGTCTGATCGGGGTGACGATTTCGCGGACGACGGCGACGTCGTACTCCGCGAGGGCGTCCAGACTCTCGGTTACGGAGCCTTCGATGCTGTTCTCGATGGGGACGACGCCGCGGTCGTACTCGCCGCTGGCGACGGCGTCGACGATCGCAGTCACCGACTGTCGAAACTCGATCTCGTCTTCGTCGGCGACGGCGGTCGCTGCCCGGTGTGAGTAGGTTCCCGCTGGGCCGAGCGTGACTGCAGTCATTGCCCATCCATTGCAGGGAGACCGCCAAAAACACGTTGGGTTCGGCAATTCCCGCTCGAGGGTGACGGTTGCCACAAGCTATATGTTTCAACTGTCCAACATTGTCGGAACTACGCGGTTGCGATCGGAGGTGGGGACCAGTGCCAGCAGGCGGGGATCACAGATCGTTTCACGTGCTGTACGCCGGGACTGCGGATGGCGAACGGATGCGGAAACGAATCGTCGACGCGCTCGAGCCACCGTATCGAGTGACGACGCTCGGGAACCAGTCGCTGCTCGAGGCGGTCGACGTTACGGTCGACTGTCTGGTAATTGCGGAGGGGTACGACCGATCGGTCATCGAGGAACTCACTACGCAGTGGCCCGACCTCCCGGTTTTCCTGCTCGTCTCGCTGTCCGAGGACCACGACCGCGAGTGGTCGGTGTTTCGAACCGGCGTCGACGACCTCGTCTATCGCGGCCGGCGAGCGACGGACGATCCGCTACCGACTCGAGTCCGGAACCGGATCGACGACTGCTACGAGGAGACCATCTCCGACGTCGGCGAGACCGTCCTCACGACCGCACGATCGTTGCTCGTCGCCGCGGACGACGAACTCGACGTCGAGATCGAGTGGGGACTCGAGCAAGTCGGGACACGCCTCGACGCCGACCGCTGTCTCGTCTTCGGGTACGACGACGAGACCGACTTGCTCGAGCCGACACACGGCTGGGTGACGGACTCTCGGTCGGCCGTGGTCGGGCCTGAGCGACTCCCCGCGAAGTCGTTTCCGGGATTCGAGGACTCGCTGCGTGGGTTCGACGACTGTGTCGTTCCATCCGACGATCCCTGGGCCCCTTCCACCGACGTTCCGGACGGGTTCGTCGGCGGCCTCGAGGACGCCGAAACCGACGCCAACGCCACGCACCCGTATCTCGAGCGCCGCGATCTCGAGGCGTTGCTCGCGGTACCGATCGTCGTCGACTGGGAGCTAACCGGCGTGTTCGTCGTCGGTCAGAGCCAGCGACGAACCTGGCCCCGACACCTCCGGAAACAGCTCCGGACGTTCGGGAAACTCGTCGGCTACACGCTCGAGCGTCGCCGGCAACGACGGGCACTCGTCCGGCGGAACGAACGGCTGGAACGGTTCGCCTCCGTCGTTAGTCACGACCTCCGGAACCCGCTGAACGTCATCGCCGGCAGCGCGGAACTGATCGCCGAAACCGACGATCCGACCTACGCCGAGAACGTCCTCGAGGCGGTCGACCGGATGGAGACGCTGATCGACGACCTGCTATTACTCGCGCGTGAGGGCGACGTCCTCGGAGACCTCGAGCGCGTCGACCTCGAGACGCTCGTCGAAGACGCCTGGAAGACGGTTGCGACCCCCGACGCGACGCTCGAAACCGAGGGACTTTCGACGCTCGAAGCGGATCAGAATCGACTCCGACAGGGACTCGAGAATCTCGTCAGAAACGCCGTCGAACACAACGAACCGGGCGTCACGGTACGCGTCGAGGGGTTCGAGACGGGGTTCGCCGTCGAGGACGACGGGACCGGAATCGCGCCCGAGAATCGAGAGCGGATTTTCGAAGAGGGGTACACCGACGGCGGCGGTACCGGACTCGGGTTATCGATCGTCGACACCGTCGTCGCGGCTCACGGCTGGGACATCTCGGTCACGGACGGCGATCTGGGCGGAGCGCGGTTCGAGATCGTCACGGATCCATCGCCCCGTGCGAACGGGGCGTAGCGACTCTCCAGACGTTACTGCCCTGCTCGACAGATGGCTGTCTCTACGCCAGGATTCTGGCGAGAAAATACCGTTCCTGCTTCACTCGTCGAGGTGTTCGATACCTTTCTTGGAGACGTTCGCCTCCGTGATCTCCTCGGGCATCCAGTCGGGCTTGTCGTCGGGCGCCGTCTCCTCCCAGGCCCAGCCGTCGTAGATGTGAACCTTGTCCGTTCCCTTCTCGCGGAGTCGGAGTTCGACGCGGTCGGCCTCGTCTTCGCTCGAGCCCGGCTCGAGTCGTCGAGCGGCCTTGAGCGCTGCCTGACGTGGTGTGTTCCCCGAGAAGACGCTGTCTTCTTCCCCGTTCGATTCGCGCAGTGCAAAGTTTCGTTTCCCGTCTTCGCGTACCATAGTTCTCCTCCGTGTCAATTCAGTACATGGTATGACATAAAGATATCCCCGAGAATCGACCGACTGCGCCGGTATTTTTAAGTGGGTTCGGTACGCCAGCTTTCCGCAGTATCCGTTCTCCCGGCGATTCGACCGCGTTCGCCGATGACGTAGAGTCAACCGGCCGTGACCGATCGCTGGCAGGTAGAAAACACTTAAGTATATCCTACGGCGAAGTTCGTCATAGAATCCCGCGATGGTCCGGAAAAAGAAGCTGAGTCCGAGCGGTGCGAAAGACGAAGACGGTAACTACCACAACGTCCACCTCAACCTCCACGAGGACGAACTCGCGGTCGCGGGCATGGATATCGGTGACGAGGTCTTCGTCCGAGTACGGGACGGCAAGATCATCATCCAGAAAGCCGACGAGGAAGAAGTAGAACACGAGTTCTAAGAACGAAGTTTTGCGCTGCGTTCTGAGCGTTCCGGGAGCGCTGCTGGCGCTCCCGGCCGCTCGTCACTCGGCAAAAATTCGATTAAAAGCACTCCTCTTTCCTCTTCGCTCACTCCGTTCGCTCCGAGTCAGTCGTCGGCCCGTTCGCTCGCCCTACGGGCTCGCTCACGGTACGAATAGCCACGAAGCCAACTAGAGTCTGGGAAAACCCGAGGAAAATTCGATCAGCAGTCGTCTTTCTCACGACTGAAGCTGTCTTTTTCGATTACTGCAGCGCCGCGAGGTCGAACTCGAACCCGGACACGGGCACCTCGAGGTCGTGCTCGACGAGCACCTTCGGATGTACTTCGCCGATCACGCCGACCTCCTCGCCGTCGATGACGACGCTCGCCGTTCGACCCGAAATGAAGGTCGGGTGTTCCGTGGGCGGGGTCTCGAGGTCGACGTCGAACCGGCGACAGAGCGCCTGCAGGCGAGCTTTGGCGTCCTCGTAGCCGGCTTCGTGGCTCGCGAGGACGGCTCCGACGCGGCGGCGTTCGGCGATGCCAGTGTTCTCGCTCTCGTCGACCTCAGCGGTGAACCCGATCTCCGCGAGGTCCTGCGGGTACGCACGGTGAGTGTTGCGCTCGAGGACCATCAGCAGCGAGGGTGTGACCCACGTCCGCAACATCGTGAAGTCCTCGCTGTAGGGACCCTTGATCGTCGCGGGTTTGCCGCCGCCGTAGACGTCAGCGTCGGGTTCTACGTCTACGCGTTCGTAGTTCTCCTCCTCACTGATCATGTGGAAGTTCAACAGATCCTCGAAGCCCAGGCCGACGAGTTGCTCGCGGACCGACCGCTCGAGACGCGAGCGTTCGTGGCGGCCACCGACGGTGCCGACGTCGGGGTACTTCGGCTCGAGTTCGTTGAAGCCGTACGCTCGCCCGAGGTCGTCGATGACGTCCAGCGGGTGGAGCACGTCGACGCGATACGGTGGGATCGTGACCTCGTAGACGAGGTCGCCGTCGTCGCCCTCCTCTTTTGCGGCCTCGAGTCCCGACCGCTCCGCCAGATCGATTACCTCGTCGGGTGCGAGTTCGATCCCCAGGATCGTCTCGATCCGGTCGTGTGCGACCGTCTTTTCCTTCGTCGAGAGGTCGGGGCGAACGATCTCGTGATCCGGATACTCGATGGTGACTTCCTCGAGGGTCGCTCCGCGCGCAGCGAGCGCGTAGCAGACGATGTTGAGCATCCTGTCGATCGTCCACTGGTCGGTGCCGGTCATCTCGACGAAGAGGTCTCGGGAGTCGGTCGAAACCTCCGTGCGCCGACCGTTGATCACCGGCGGGAACGAGAACAGCCCGATATCGTCGTAGATCGCGGGGTAGCGCTCGTACTCACTGACGAGGTCGGCGTAAGTCTCGCCGGTGGGGTGTTCCTCGAGCACCTCCGCGGGCGTCAGCTCCGCGTCGGAATCGAGGGGGACGAACCGGTCGCCATCGGGTTCGACGCCGACGTAATCGATGGTGGGATTCCCTTCGGTGGCAGCCCTGCCTTTCAACATCGTCAGGTCGTGGATCCCGATCGCACCCTTGGCGCGCTTGCGCCCCATCGTCGCGTGGAGTTTCTCCTGCAACTGGATGAGGGAGTCCAAACTCTCCTCGTCGAGATCGACGTCTCGGATTACCGCGCCCGTGACGTAGGGTCGCTCCTCGGGGACCGATTCGTCGACCTGGATCGTCCAGTCAGGCTTGTTCGTCGAGGGGACGTGAACGCCTCGCGAGTCGCCGTACTGGTAGGAGAGCGAGCGTGCGACGCCCTCTACGGAGAGCCGGTCGAGGCGGTCGGGCGCGAACTCGAGTTCGAACTCGCCGTCTTCCGTCCGCCCCTCGAATTCGAGACCGAGGCCGAACAGGTCCTCTTTCAGTTCTTCGTCGCCCTTCTCGTCCTTGCCGGTCAGTTCGCGCAGTTCGTCGGGGTCGATGTCGACCGTGGGCATCAGTAGGTCACCTCCGTATTCCGCAGCAGTTCCAGGTCACACAGCGTCCCGTGAATGTCTCGGATGTCCTCGAAGCCGTACATCAGCATGAGCAGGCGCTCGAGGGCGAGTCCCCAGGCCATCACGTCGCACTCGACGCCCAGCGGCTCGAGCATCTCCTCGCGGAAGATACCCGAGTTGCCGATTTCGACGAGTTCGCCGGTCGTCGGGTGGGTGCCGAACAGTTCGAACGACGGCTCCGTGTAGGGATTGTAGTGGGGTTTGAACTGGATATCCTCGATGCCGAACTGGGCGTAGAACTCCTCGAAGGTGCCCATCAGGTCGCGCACCGAGAGATCCTCGGCCATCACCCAGCCCTCGATCTGGAAGAACTCGAGCAGGTGGGTCGGGTCGAGCGTGTCGTTGCGATACACCTTCTCGACGCTGAAGTACCGTGCCGGCGGTTCGATCTCGCCGATCTCCTCGCCCGACAGATAGCGCGTCGACAGCGAGGTCGTGTGGCCTCGTAGCGCGAGTGCACGCGCGAAGTCCTCGTCCCACGGCGAGTGATACCCCTCACCGTCCGCGCCGACGCCCTCGCGGTGGGCGCGTTCGACGTCCGCGACGAGTCCCTCGGGCAGGTCGTCGATGTGCGTCGGCTCCTCGAGCGCGAACCGGTCCCAGTGGGTCCGTGCGGGGTGGTCCTGAGGCATGAACAGGCAGTCGTTGATCCAGAAGTCAGCGTCGACGTGCGGGCCTTCCATCTCCTGGAAGCCCATGCCGACGAGGACGTCTTTCACACGCTCTGCCGTCTGGCGCAGGATGTGGACGTTGCCGCCCTCGAATCGCTCGGCGTCGGCTTCGACGTTGTAGTCGGCGAACTCGACGTCCTGCCAGTCGCCGCCCGTCAGCAGTTCCGGCGTCACCTGCCCGACCGTCTCGGCGGTCTCCACGCCGGCCATCAGTTCCGTAACGCCCTGCTCGGTCACCGTCACCTCGCGAGTCGTCGTCTCGACGACCTCGACCAGTCCGCGGCGTTCGAGGCTCTCGAGCGTGTCGTCGTCGACGGAGTCGGCGTCCGGGTCGTCGGCGAGCGTCTCGAGCGTGCTGGCTTCCGCGTCGGCCGCGGGATCGGCGTCCGGATCGGCGGTGATCTCGCCGCTGTCGATCGAGCCATAGCCCTTCCGGGCGTAGTTCGAGAGCGCGATGTCGACCGCGTCGCCCTCGAGACCCGACCCGCCGATGACCTGTCCCATCGAGACCGCGTCGGTGTCGGCACCGGCCTCGAGAGCAGTCTCGTAGAGTTTCACCTCGGGCAGTTCGCCGTCGGCGTACTCCTGGCCTTCTTCGGTGAGTTCGATCGTTTCGTCGACGCGTTCCTCGACGGTGACCAGTCCTTCCTCCTCGAGTTCGAACGCCGCCCCGGTGACGGTCTCGGGTGGAAGGTCGGTCGCCTCGGCGAGGGCGTCGACGGACGTTGCCTCGTCCGCGCTCGCGGCCTCTAGGACCGCGACCTGTGATTCTGGGAGTTGCATTCGCTTGTTCGTATGGCTGCGTGGCGGTCAGTTAGCGGTTCCGACTCGCATCGGGCCGACGCCGACTCCCGTCGGCGCGGGACGAACGGTTTCGCCACGGCGTCCAACTACGGCTGCCGTGGGTCCACCGTTCGGAACTACAGGAAAAAGAAGCCGAATCCCGAACGCGTCTGCTGTGGCTGGCTGACGACGCTTTCACGGCCGCGGGATTCGGATGCCATACGCGTTCGATGGAGAGGGGATCGCAAAAACATTGTGAATCGGTGACGGTCGTCAGTTTTCGTCCCACTCGATCGAATCCGGCCGTTCGAGCCCGTCTCTGCGGGCCACAAACTATAATCCGTCAGAGGGACCTTTTTCTCTAGGGTCAACACGGAAAACGAAGCAGTGTCACACGCTCCAGTTCCCTGTTGACCCTCCCTGTTCGACGTTACGTTTCCTTACGATTCTTGCTCGTCGAGTTTCGACGTCGCCAGCGTCTGCTCGATGACCGTCAGTGCCTCCCCGTCCGCCAGTTCGGTCAGCAGGTCGGCCGTATCGTCGTAGGTGGCGAGTTCCTTTATCGCGGCCTCCCGTCGGTACGGAAACTCCGAGTCGTCCGTGGCGATAGAATAGAGTTCGTCCGGATCGTCGGGTAGCTCGTCCGGGACAGCCTCGTTGTCGTCAGTATCACTCATTGATGGCCCGAACGAACTATTGCCATATAGTGACAGCGGCCGATAGCTACCGGTGGGGTGACTGTCACTCGCTCGAGCCACTGCCGACGTGATAGCGAACCGAAATGATTAGTGGACTGACTCCAAAGGCGGGGTATGGCACACGCCCGCTCGAAAGACCGGTCCTCGTCTCGCTCCACGATCGTCAACGGCCTCATCGGTGGGGTCGCTGCACTCGTTCTCTCGTTTATCCCTTTCTCGTCGCTGCTCGGCGGTATCCTCGCGGGGTATCTCGAGGGGCCGGACGTCGGCAGCGGGTTCGTCGCCGGCGTCGTTGCCGGTCTCGTCTACGGCGTTCTCGGCTTCGTCCTGTTTCTCGTTCTCGGAGGGCTCTTCTTGGGGTTCGTGGGTGCACCGATGATGGGCAGTATGATCCTCTTTGGAGCCGTCTTCGTAGGCATCTACGCACTCGTCTTCGCGGCCGCCGGTGGTGCGCTCGGTGCGTACCTGAACGAGGAGTTCGGCGACGATATCGGGCGGTACTGATCACCCACCTCGTCCGATCGTTACGTCCCTTCCCAGTTGGCTTCCGGTCAGACGCCCTCCTCGCCGCTCTCGTTGCATGGTGGTGCATCTGCAGGGCGCGTGAGAAGCAAAAAACACCCTCGTTTGTCGGAGTACAATATATTCCTAAGTAAACACTCCAATCAGAAAACACTTGGTCGGTAGCGGAGACCGACCACCAGTGAACGAACGCACCCTCCTGATTGCCGCCCTCGTCGTCGCCGTCGTCCTCCCGGGTATCATGCTGGCCGGCCCAACGTTTCACCCGCAAACACCCTACCAGTACAATTCCCCCGATTACGCCGTCGCACACGAGTCAACCGACGCGTTCGAGGAGACGGCCGACGACGTCTCCTTCTCCGAACCGACGCCAGTCAGTGAACTTCCAGCGACTACCCAGCGTGCATTCCACGAAGCGACGGCCGAGGCTGCCGACTCGAGCGACGGCTGGCAGCGCCTCGAGATCGATATCTGTCGCGACGACATGCTCGTCTGCACCGCCTACGAGGAACCGCCGTCGCTTCCGGATACCGTAACCGTCCATCCCGATTCGAAGACGACTATCGAGTACACACTGGTCGAACACGAAGACGACCGGTACGTCGCGGCGGTCGAATACAACAGCCAAACCGGATTCGCCGCGATCCCGATTTTCCTGCTGGGGGTGTTTACGTTCGCCGTCTTCGTGCTGTACAGTCTCGTCCTGGTCCTTGTCGCGCGCCACTACCGTCAGTCGCGGCCACGACTCGTTCTCGCCTACACAGGGCTCGGACTGCTTCTCGCCGCATGGCCATACCCCGGCATGCTGACCGGCGGCAGACTCTCAGCCACCCACGTCCCGATCCCCGCGATCTGCGGGCTACTGTACGGGATCTACTTGTACGCCTCGCGGTAGCTTCACTGTTTTTTATTTTCTTGCGGAAAACCTATCGACTCGCAGTCGAGAACGGTATCGACATGGCTCGACGGCTTCCGCTCTCGGACGTCCGCCCGACGCAACTGTACCTCTCGAGCGAGAAACTCGCGGGCGTTCTCGAGTGGTTCGATTTCGACGAGCCGAACTACGAGCCGTTGCCGGCGTTCGAACACGACGGCGAGTGGTACCTCGCTGACGGCCACACCCGGGCGTTCGCCGCCTCTCTCGCGGGAGCAGAGACGCTCCGGATCGAACACGACGAGTCGGTCCGCGAGGAGTACGACTTCGAGGTGTATCTGCGGTGTCTCGAGTGGTGTGAGGACGCCGGTATCGAGACGATCGATGATCTACACGGTCGGGTCGTCAGTCCGAACGCCTACCAAGAGCTGTGGATCGATCGATGTCAGCGAGTCAGTGACGACGCGCACGAGACAGCCTGAATCAACTGAACGGCTAGCGAACGGGCTACTACCTCCTCCCTGCCGTGGATTCGATGGTGAGTTTGCCGTCTTCCGTGAGCCAGATTCCGAGAGGGGCGTCCGCGTGATACGTTTCGGTCGTCTCCATACCGAAGCCTTCCACCCTCGCCTCGACCGTATACGATTCACCGTACTCGCCGAACAGACCTAGGGTTCTCCACCACTGCAAATCTGACCCAACCGAGACCGAGTCCGAAACTCGTTCGTGACCGTCCGCGGAGATGATTCGAACCTCGAGCGTCGCGGTTTTCACCCAGTCGTTCCCGACGAGAGCCGGAATCAGGGTGACGAAGCCCTCTGTCGATTCGAAATGAACGCGGTTGCACTCGTCTACAGTGAGACTCACTCGAGCGCCCTGATTCTCGATGCCTGTCCGGTCGATAGCTAGCAGGCTCGCCCAAAACGTGCCGTCGGACGTCACGATTTCCGGTTGGCTGTAGTAGCCGTGGAGATGGAGTCCGTCGTTGGCCGCTTCAACCCGTGCCCATCGTTGCTCGATCGAACTCGAGCCACGACCGGAGGCGACGAACACGAGTACGGTGTCGTCGAAATCGATCTTCCGGTATCGGTCCCGGAGGCCGTCGAACCGCTCGCGGCATTGCTCCGGTACTTCCGCTGGAAGTTCGTTCGGAAGTAACTCGAGAGCGACGACTTCGGCTAGCTCTTCTTCTGTTTCTAGAATCTCGACGAAATAGGTGTGATTGCTTCCCTGCTGGAGTTCTGGAATCCGGATCGCGTCTTTGGTGACCGGTAGTGACTCGAACGATACTGATGGTTCGGTCTCGATGTGTTCGCCGAGATAGTCGCTATTCCAGGCCTTTCGTTCGTCTTTTCCTGGCTGCCGGACGATATCGTGCGGTGGGATGTCGACGCGTCCCCACTCGGACACGGATTTCTCTGTGCACGAAACCAGCTCCTCTTTTCGGTCGTTCTGTCGACCGGTTCGATCGTCGGGAGGCATTGTCGTTACCGTCGAGTCCAATCTGCTCCACGTTCAGCGCGTTCGACTGTCTTCGGACTGTCGACGCAGACCGTAATTCAGTAGCCACTGACTATACCGTCGAACCGAAAATAGCTTCGGAAAACTGGACTCGATGACCGACGACCAAGTCTGTCGAACTCAGCGACGACGCGGCGACTCGAGTTCGATATCCGCGTCCTCGAGTAACTCCTCGACTTCCTCGCGTTTTTCCTGGTGGTCCTCGAGGAACTCCTTCATCAGCTGTGCGGCCTGTTCTTTGCAGTCGCCACAGAGGCGTTCGCCGCCGACGCACTCGTCGTAGACGCGTTTGGCGAACTCGTCGTCGTCGCCGGCGAGCAGGTAGGCGTACAGTTCGTAGACGGGACACTCGTCTGCCTTCCCGCCTTTCTCGCGCTGTTCTTCGGCGGTTTCGCGGCCGCCGGTGGTCGCCGACTTCACCTTATTGTAGCCGTCCTCGGGGTCGTCGAGCAGCGAGATGTGGCTCGCCGGAATCGACGAGGACATCTTGCCGCCGGTGAGACCGGTCATGAACCGGTGGTAGATCGACGACGGCGGCTGGAAGCCGTAGCCGCCGTTGTCGACCTCGACCTCGCGGGCGAGTTCCTCGGCCTCCGCAAGGTCGATCTCGAAGGCGTCGACGTGGTTCTCGTAGACGCGCTTTTCGCCGTCGATCGCGTCGATCAGGGCGTCGAACGCCTCGTCGGTCGCCCGTCGATCGAAGAAGCGCGTCCGGGGACGGACGGGCTCCATGCCGCCTTCCTCGAGTTTCGTCAGGAGGTCGTCGAGCGTGCTCGCGTCGACCGCGAGTTCCTCGAGCGGCGTCTCCGCGATAGCTTCGGCGACGTGCGTACACCGGAGCATGTCGTCGTCGAACTCGGCGGGATCGAGCCGCTTGTAGAAGTCCGCGACGATGTCGCGTTCCTCGGGCTCGAGTTCGAAGCTGGCGTACGCCTCGCTGACCTTGAAGAAGCGCATCCGTTCGGCGAGGTCCCGTGCCAGCCGAACGTGGGGGTCCTGGTCGGGGCCGACTGGGATGACGGTCGGCTTTGGCTCCTCGAGTTGCGGGTAGAGGATGTCGGCCATCTGGGTGACGACCGACTGCATGTGGGAGACGTCGGTCTCGCCGTCGAAGCCGTAGATCGACTGGAACTCCGAGAAGTTAGCTTCCGCGCCGAGGTCGAACGCGAGGTCCTGGACCTCGCGGTTCGTCGACTGGCGGTAGAGCGTCCCTTCCTCGGGGTCGAACCCTAGCGCGAGCAGCGAGAGGAGGTAGCTACGTGCGTGTTCGTCGATCTCCTCCCAGGTCATCCCGCGGGCGGCGTTGGCCTCTAAGTCGGCGATCAGCGCGTAGGCGTCGGCACCCTGCTGTTGATGCCAGACGATCTCGTCGAAGACGAGTTTGTGGCCGATGTGTGGGTCGCCGGTCGGCATGAATCCCGAGAGAACGGCCGCAGGCTCGTCTTCGCGCATCGCCTCGGCGACCGGGCGATAGTCACGGTGGCCGAAAATGACGCCCCGTCGCATCAGGTAATGGGGATTCGGAACCTCCTCGAGCACCTCGTCGAACTCTTCGATGCCGAACTCCTCGAATAGCTTGCGATAGTCGGAGACGGACGAGGAGCCCCACGGATCCAGTGCGACTTCGTCAGCACCTGCTGCCCCACCGTCGGAACGAAGCTCCGACGAAGATCGCTCACCACCGTCCGCGATCGGTTCTCCTGGCTCGGACTCCTCGAGCGGGTCGTCTCCGGTCATTACCACGGTTTTGGCGCGCCAGCGCGCAAAAGCCTTCGGCTTCGTTCGTCGGGATTCTCGACAGCGTTTCGACGACCACTCTCAGGCGTCCGGACGCGGCATCTCCTCGAGGTCCCGGATTCGAGCCGTCTTCTCGACGGCCTGATACTGGCGTTGCCAGGCCTCCTCGGGGAACAGTCCGTTGCGGTCGAACAGGTCGCGAGCGTCGTCGGTGAGTTCGTAGAACTTGTAGGGGTAGTCCCGGAGCCGGTCGCCCGGTTCGAACTCGCGTTCTCGAACGACACCGACGTCAGCCAGCGTCCTGAGGTGCCGGCGGATCGCATCCTCGCTGAGCGGCGGATTCATGTAATCCAGTTCTTCGACGCTCGGCATCCCTTTCGGATGTCCGACGACGTCCGCGAGGAGGTCGGCTCGCTTCTTGTCGGTCGCCTTCTGAAGCGCCCGCCACGCGTCGAACCCCTCGTCGGACGGGTTCCGGGATCCCTGCGAGCCGGTGGCCACCGCCGTTTCGGGTCTCATACAGTCCCTTTCGTCCTCATCTTCCATAAACACTCGCATCTGACTGAGGTTAGTACCACAACTGGTACTGCAAACGGTTGGCCGCCGAACACATAATTGATGTTGATTCCAGAACGAACGTCGCGTAATGGAACGTGGTGGCGAAAACGTCGAAGACGACGATCCCCGACATGGTCGGGTTCCGGACGAAGACGCCCTCCTCGACGAGATGGAGAGCGTTCGTCTCTCCCCGAGCGAACACCAGCGGATCAAGGACCTGGTCAACGGTGAGCGACTGAACCGAATCGAGGGATACGACCGCCGATATCTGGTCGTCGGGGCTGGCGGTGAAACCGGGGCCGCGTCGCGACGCAGGATCGTCTACGATCGCCTCGACGCACGGACCGATCCCCCCGCGGTCGCGATGCAACTCGAGGAGTTCGGTCTCACGCCCGAGGAGATCCGTCTCTGGACGCGAGTGTTCGATATTCTCTGTGGACGTGCGACGCATATCGTCGCCGTCATCGAGGACTTCGACGGCGGCTACGTCTGGGAACTCGGATTGCTGTTCGCGCCGTCCTACCGAGCCAAAACGTGGGTGTTGAAACGGCGGTATCCGGACGAAGAGACCGAACGTGAGCGATACGCGAACGGAATGGCCGCCTCGTACGTCGAACTACTCCTGACGGGGGATCGCGCACACGAGTGGATCGATACCGACGAGTTACGCGACGCCGTCGATTCAATTCCGTAACGAATGCCAGTACGTTCTTGGTGGTCCGGTGGACAGTGACGTTCGATGCAAGACGATCTCACCGTCACGTCGGCGAGCGAGCGGTGTGACGAGGTTATCTCCCGTATCGACGACGCGGTCATCACGGACCGCGTGTTTCTGGAACAGGTTCTGACTGCGACGCTCGCGCGCGGCCACGTCCTCCTCGAGGACGTCCCCGGAACTGGCAAGACCCTGACGGCGCTGACACTCGCCCAGGCGCTTGGTCTCGAGTTCTCCCGCATCCAGTTCACGCCGGATCTGCTCCCCAACGACATCACCGGCTCGCACGTGTTCAACGAGCGAACCGGCGAGTTCGAGTTCAAAAAGGGGCCAGTGTTCGCGAACGTGGTGCTGGCCGACGAGATCAACCGTGCGCCGCCGAAGACCCAGGCGGCCCTGCTCGAGGCGATGGACGAGGGACAGGTCAGCGTCGGCGGGACGACCCGACAGCTTCCCGATCCGTTCCTGGTGATCGCGACGCAGAACCCGGTCGAACAGGAGGGGACCTTCGAGTTGCCCGAAGCCCAGCGCGACCGCTTCATGGTCAAGACGTCGATCGGGTATCCGGATAGAGCGGGGGAACTCGAGTTGATCGAGCGTCGGAGCCAGCGCGACACGAAGATGCCGACGGTCGACGCCGTACTCGACACCGCCGGCGTCCGGAATCTCCAGACCGTCCCCGAACGGATCACGATGGCAGAGCCGGTCAGGGAGTACCTCGTCGACCTCGCACGAGCGACGCGCGAGGACGACCGCGTCGACGTCGGTATCTCGCCTCGAGGGATCCAGCGGTACTACGAGGCTGCCCGCGCCAGAGCGACGATTTCCGGTCGCGAGTACGTCGCACCGGACGACGTCAAACGGATCGCGAAACCAGTTATGCAACACCGGATCGTGTTGACGACGGACGCGAAGATCGAGGGCGTCGACGGCGCGACGGTCGTCGACGACGTTCTGCGCCGGACGGAGGTCCCGGCGGTCGATCCGCCGGCGTAACGGAGTCGGACTCCGAGAGCCGTCACTCTTCTTCGCCGTATTCGTCGTCGACAGCGGAGACGATCAGCCTCGCTTTCGCGTTCGTGACTCGCGTTTCCGATGCGATCTCGCTCGCGCTCGCTGACTGCAGATCGCCGATCGTTTCGAAGCCGCCGACACGGAGCGTCTCCGCTTCGTTCGAGACGACGGTCGGGACGGTCTCCGCCTCGAGGTCGAGAGACGCCGCGTCGGTCTCGAGCGACGACTGGACGCCATCCTCGCTGTCCGATGCCGTGGGGTGCTCCGGAGTCGCGTCGTCGCTGTCGCCGGCCGGTTGCGATTCGTCGATAGTCGAGGGCTCGTCGGACTCGAGACCGCCGGCGTCGACCGTTCGGCTCGCGTTCGCCCGGCGTTTGAGCGCGACGAAGACGGCGAGCAGTGCAACGGTCAGGCTGAGAGCGACGGTGATCCCGGTTCGAACCGCGAACGCCCCGACGAGTCGCGGGACGGCGAGTGCGACGCCGACTCCGACGGCTCCGACCAGGACAGTGCCGGTGGTATGCGCCAACGCGGGCATGCGAGCGTTCGTGTCTCGACCGAGTTCCTCGGTGATCGAGACGCCGTAGACGGCTGCATCCCAGGCGACGACCGCGGCCGCGACCGCGATGCAGACGACGAACGGCGACGCACCGCCGGCCGCGGCGACGATGGTGCCACCGACGAGGGCACCGGCACCGAGCGCGCCGGGAGCGCCCCGCGTTGGCAGGAGTCGCACGAGTCCGGTCGCCCAGATACCGAGCAACAGGGCGACGACGCTGCCGACGATGCCCACGATCACGACGCTCGCGATCACGATCCCCTCCGGCGGAGAGGCGACCTCGAGTAGCTCCTCCAGAGGCACCTCCCCGAGTTGGGGGACGACGAACGGGCCGTCGGCTGCCATCGCCTCGAGTTCCGGTCGAATCCGCTCCTCGAAGACGGTCGGGTAGCCGCTGGCGACGAGTGACGCGACGAGGACGCCGCCCGTGAATACCGGCCCCCAGGACACGAGGACGCCGTGGCGAAGTCGGCGCAGTCCGGGGAGCCTCGACAGCAGCCACACCAGCCACAGCGTCACGATCGCTCCGACGACGCCGATTCTGACTGCGGGTGCCATCGCGACCGGGACGAGTACGGACTCGAGGACTGGAATCACCGATTCCACGTACGGTAGCTGTGATAGTGCCGGGACGAACAGGACGCCTGTCGCGGCGGTGCCTGCGAGCAGGACGAACATCCCGGCGATTCCCGTTCGGAGTGCGAGCCGTCGAATGCGTTGCTGGGCCGGTTCCCGCCGGTCACGGGGTAACAACTGAGGAATTGGCAGTCGCGGGAGGACGACGTACGCGGTCCACAGCAGCCCCACGAACAGGGCCAGGAACGTCACGACGCCGACTGCCGTCCCGTCCGGCGAGAGGAACCGTTCGACAGCGACGCGTCCCTCTGCGGTCCATCCGGCTCGAGTCACTCCGTCCCAGGTGGCGCGAACCGGAACGGCGTACACCGCGGCAGCGACCGCGATCGGAACGGCAGTGAAGACGGCGACGGGAACCGCAGAGCGGACCGCGCCGTCGCCGACCGCACCGGTGAGCGTCGCCGTCGCTCCGAACGCCGCGAGGCCGACCGAGAGGGCGACGCCGACGCGGAAGATCGCGCTGACGTCTATGGGTCCGCTTACGGCCGCGAAACCGATCGCTCCCGTCATGGCGGTCGCGGCGAACACCACGAGGACGCTTCCGACGGCCCGTCCGCCGGGCGTTCGGCGTTTCGTCGCGGTCACCGTCGCCGTCAACAGACAGCCCGCGACGGCGGCGACGGCGGCCGGTTCCAGTGCGTCGACGCCGACTGCAAGCGCCACCGCGCCGACGGCGGTTGCGAGCATCGTTACGATCGCCGTCACGGGTGCGCTGATGGTTCCGTTCGGCTGGTCGTCACGTTCCGAGCGTTTCGTCGTCGCTGTCATCACCGGATCACCTCGCCCAGTCCCTGACTCAGTGCAGTCACGAGCGGCTCCGACGTGTTCCAGTCGACCACCGGAACCTCGAGTCGGCGCAGTCGTTCCAGCCGGGCGTGTCGTTCGACGCCGGCCAGTCGTGCCCCGACCTCGTCGCCGTCGGTCACGTCCGGCGAGACCATCGTCGTCCGGAATCCGCGCCGGCGCAACGCGATCGCGAGATCGACGATCGCGTCGTCGACTGCGGGCGTACAGACCACGAGCTGTGCATCGCCCGGAAGCAACGTCTCGAGGTGTGCCGCGGCTTTCCCGCTGTCGGACCGGAGCGCCGACCGGTTGTGACCCGGCTGATTCGTCCGACTCGGCGTTCGTGCGTCGTCGCTCGAGGCTCCGTCGCTCCCGCGAGCGGCGATGGCGTCACACACTCGCGAGATACGTCCGCCGACGTCGGCGCCGGCACCGGGTTCGACGTAGGCTGGCGGGCCGGTGTAGACGCCGGGGATCTCGCCCTCGATTCCGAAGCCGATCATTCCGACGCTGTGGCCGACGTCTGCGAGCGCCGAACTCGTCACGATTCCCGTATACGCTGCGAGAGTCGTCCCGTCCGGCCGGCCGGGTTCCGGCGTGACCTGCGTGACGGCGCGCCCGTCGACGATCACGACGATCTTGGCCGACTCCTGTTCGCGATAGAGGACAGTCCCGAGTTCGCCCGTCCGGGCGTACCGTCGCCAGTCGACCCGACTCAGCGGATCGCCCTGCTGGTACTCCCGCGTCGAGTGGAACTCGTAACCCGGCCCGCCACTGTCGCTCGCGACGGTGCCAGCGAGCGGAATCGTCTGCCGATCGATCGGGAACCCGTTCAACGGGATCGTACACTCGAGAGCGTCGTCGCCGCGTACCGTCGGTGACGCCGTCGCAACTGCGGTTGCGCTCAGACTTCGGAGCCGAATCCACGGTGCGTCGAAGGCGTACGTCCCTCGCTGTGGACGGACGGCGTAGGTCAGTTCCGTCCGGTCGCCCGCACGCAGGGTGACCGCACGTTCCGGGGACCCCTCGACGACCTCGAGGCCGTCGGGAACGTGGTCGGCGATCCGGACATCTGGCAGGGTCCGACTCGAGTCGTTTTCGACGGTGAGCGTGACCTCGACGCGTTCGCCGGGCAACGGCATCCGTGGCGTACAGTCGCGTTCGACGGTCAGCGTCGTCTCGGGGTCCGGCGCCGACGACAGCGCGGCGTAGCCGAGATACGTCACGGGAACGATCGACGCGAGCAGCAGCGACTGGATCCCCAGGAACGCACCGGTGGCGACGAGCACGATCGAGGCGACGACGCCGGAGTGCCACCGCGAGACGCGTCCCCTACGCATCGTCTCCCTCCGCGGCGTCTGTGTCCGTCCTCCGTTCGCTCTCCGTCACGTCTGCGGTCGCGTACCGCTCGAGTTCCTCGAGGGTTCGCTCGAGTCGCCGTTCGAACGTCCGGCCGGGGAACAGCCACATCCGGAGTCGGTGCCAGAGCGAGAGGCTGCCGGCGGTTTCGTCGCCGAGGAACGTAGCCGCGATGCGGTCGTCGGTCCACTTGCCCCGTCGAATGCGGTTTTCGCGGCGGACACCCGAGTAGCCTCTCGCGGTCTCGATGGCTCGAAGCGACGCGCGGAGGTCCTCGACGAGCGGGTCCGTGTCGACCGACTGGCCGCCTTTCAGCGCCGCGATCGTCCGATCGGCGCGTTCGCTCGTTCGCGCTCCGATCACGGCGGCGTCGGTGGATTCGTCGACTGCCGCTCGTGTCCGACCGACACCGGAATCGCGAACGTCGCTCGCCCCGGAGAAGTACGTCCGCCACAGCCCGAACAGGAAGACGACGACCGTAATTCCGATCAGTACGGTCCGGGTGTCGATCGACTGCTCGAACGCCGTGATTTCGTCCGCGATTGCCGGCGGAAGCGCGGAGGGGACGGTCACGATCACGGCGCCGAAAACGAGTGCGACCACCGACACGACCGCGAGTAACGCGTTCAGTTTGGACCAGTCACCCATCCGTCGTCCCCTCGTCTTCCGTCTCGTCTCGGTCATCGGCTTCGTTTCCGTCGGTCGCGGCC
Organism: Natronobacterium texcoconense; assembly: GCF_900104065.1. Lineage (NCBI taxonomy): Archaea > Methanobacteriati > Methanobacteriota > Halobacteria > Halobacteriales > Natrialbaceae > Natronobacterium > Natronobacterium texcoconense. The sequence continues at coordinate 82,513 of NZ_FNLC01000007.1, forward strand.
GGTGGCTCTTGAGTCGCTTCCGCGTCGTCGTCGCTCTCGTCGTCGTCCGCTACGGGCGTCGTCTCGCCGATCAGCCGCGCCGAGTCGTCGCCGACCCGTTCGACGACCTCCCGTCCCGACTGCTCCGAGTCCGCTGCCACCGACTGCAGCGCCGTACCGACCTGCTCGACTCGATCCGTCGAGGGCGTCGACTGTCCATACTCGGTGTCCCGGAAGGCGTCGACCACGGTCCGGACGGCCGGCTCCGGGAACCCGCGCTCGACCGCGTACCGGCCGATCTCACCTGGCGTCTTCGTCCGGACGTTCGGCGGCTGGACGAACTGGACGAACGCCCGCCAGAGGTCCCGCAGCGTGAGCACGACCTGGGAGTCGCCGCCACCCCCGTCCGCGGGTCCCGGCTGACCCCTGCCGAGCAGCGCCGCGAGCGCGTTCGCCCGCTTTCTCGAGGCGTCTACTATCGCATAGATCGCGTCGAGACCGAGGGCAGCCAGCCGGAGCGGGTGTAACGCCGCAAGTGCGGCCAGCCCCTCGTCGGTGAACCGCCTCGCCACGGACCGACACCAGTCGCCGACCCGCTCGAGGCGTTCGGCGACGCGGACGACCGCGTCGACGACCGTCCGTCCGAGCGTCTGCGCCAGTTCGATCGCACGCCGAGGGAGTCGTCTGGCGATCGCGGGCAGGGATCGGAGCGTCTCTCGCGTGATTTCGTATCGTCGACCGAGGACTCTGCCGGCGAGTCCTGTTCCGCCGACGAGCGCGACCGCGAGCAGTCCGGCGTTGCGGTAGAGCCCGTCGACGGTCGTCTCGGCGGCCGCGCCGTCGAACTGTCCCGCGATCGTCGCCTCGTTCGCGATCGGTAACCCGACTGTCGCGGTCCCGTTCGCCGTCGTCGCCGCCTCTTCGCCGTCGACGAGGATCGTCGCGCCGTCGACTGGATCGCCGCCGTGTGTCAACTCGAGGTCGACCGTCCGTCCCGGTAGCGGCACGAGACTGTCGACGTCGATCTCGCCGTCGGCGATCGCGATCGTTCGTTCGGCGCCGATTTCACCGCGCTCGACGCTGACCGTCGCGTTTCCGCCCGTCTCCGGCATCGTGACTCGTGCCGTCCCGGTGTCGTCGGTCGTCGTCCGCTCCTCGCCGTCGACGAGCACCGTCCCGTCGACGAGCGAGCTATCGCCGACCGTCGCCGTGATCGTAACCTCTGCTCCGGGAACGGCCGTCTCCGGTGCCTCGAGTGTGGTTTCGGCGTTCGTCTCGACGGTCGTCTCTGTCCCCGCGCTCTCGCTGCCCGCAGCCTGTGTCGTCGCCGTGCTGACGAGGCCCGCTCCGGGCCCACCTCGAGCGAGCGAACCCTGTGTCGTCGTCGTCGTCGGTTCGACCTGAACGGTGAACGATTCCGTGTAGGGGACGGTTCCCGTCACGGTTCCGTCCACGTCCGTCGTCCCGATTCGATCGTCGTCGAAGTAGACGACTGCGCCTTCGACTGGCTCGCCGGTGTTGCGGTTCGTGACGGTGACTTCGACCTCGGAGCCCGGTGTCGGCGACGGGTCGTCCAGGGCGATGTCGTAGGTCGTCTCCGTCTCGAGTTCCTCGTCCGTCGTTTCCTCTTCGTCGGCATCTTCGGTCTCTTCGTCGTCGCTTTCCTGCTCGTCTTCGGGTTCGTCTTCTTGCTCGTGGTCGTCCTCCCGGTCGTCTTCGGATTCGTCGCGGTCGTCCTCGTCTTCCCGGTCGTCTTCGCTTTCTTCGTCGTGTTCGTCCTCGCTCTCTTCGTCGTCGTGGCCGTCGTCGGACTCTTCCTCGAAGTGTTCGTCTTCGAACTCGTCTTCGTCCATCTCCTCGAGTCGCTCCGAGTGGGCGTCGTCGCGGTCGTCACCGGCCGTCGGCTCGAAAGTCACCCAGCCGTGGTCCGGGAAGTAGACCTCGACCCAGGCGTGGGCGTTCGTCCCGCGGACGACGTACTCGTCGTCGACCCGTTCGCCGGTCGTGTAGCCGGTCACGTACCGGGCCGGAACGTCTTCGGTCCGAAGCATCTGTGTCATCGTCGTCGCGAAGTAGACGCAGTAGCCCTCGTCCATCTCGAGTAGGAACTCCTCGGCGACGTTGCCCTCGGGTTGGTCGACGTCGAGCGAGTAGTCTTTCGAGGATCGGAGGTGGGTCTCGATCGCTGTCGCCTTCTCGTATGGCGTGTCGGCGTCTTCGGTGATCGCTTCGGTTCGCTCGACGAACTCGCTCGAGGTGTCGTCGGGGACCTGCCGGTAGTCGAACTCGTCGATCGAGTCGGGATAGTCGGTGCCTGCCGTCCGGAGTTCCTCGGGGCTTGGCTCGTGGACCGTACTCTCGACGACGTAGCTGTCGCCCTCACGAATCGGCGACGTGGGATGTGGCTGGCCGTGTCCGGAAACCTCCGTGTGGCGAGCCTGCTCGTCGTCGACGAAGACTGGCTCGGCTGCCGCCGGCATGAGTCCGAGGTCGGTCTCGGCAGTGACGACCTGGGTCAGCCGCTCGCCCCGTGGCTCCGCGATCGAGCCGTCGTACGGGCTTCGCTCGCCGGTTCGAACCCACTCGTCGCCGGTGAACCGATCGTAGACGCCCGTTCGCCAGTACGTCCCCTGCTCTGCCCTGACGGTAAACTGTACCTCGGTCGAGAGTTCGACGGAGCCACCGATCGTAGAGCGATCGGACGAGTGTCCGACCGCGCCATCGAGCGTTTGCCCGCCGCTCGCTCCGTCCCCGAGCTGGGGAACGTCGTGTTCGCCGTCACCTGCCGATAGCTGCCCCGGCCCGGCGAACGTGACGCCACCCAGTGCCGGTATCACCACTGCCGACAGCGCCAGCACCACGATAGCGACCACGACGAGGGCGAACTGCCCCCAGTCCGGCCGGATCGTACGTTCCGCTCGCCTCGAGTCTTTCTCTCCCATTGATACTACTCCGGGACCACGTTCGTTCGCCGACTTCTACTAACTCGTTTCCCATAAAGACACCCATAAATGACATACCAGAACCAGAACAGTTGTATACGGTTTCCCGCCCTGGACGGCCCCGACAAATGATATCGAGGCGGATATGTTCGGTAGAATTAGAATCCGCGTCGGTCGACGTCAGCGCGTTCACCGCCGCGAGCGCCACAACGACTCGAGCCGATCGACCGACTCGAGGCCGGCGAGCAAGACGACGGTAAAGACGTGGTCGCTGTCGGGACGCGGTGCGTCGCCGCCGAGGATTTCCGCCGATCCGGTCGCGGATTGGACGGTTCGCCGGCCGTCGGCGATCGCCTTGCGGTTGAGCCAGTCCGGTGGGCCGCCGACGACGACCATCGCCCGGTTGACGTTCGCGCGCTCGCACTCGAGGGTGAGTTTTCCGTGAAGCGCCTTGTTGATCGTCGTCTCGACGGCGCTGACCGCCTCGGTGGTGTCGACCGACGATTCCGTGGGGATGAGGCCGAGGCCGAACCGGGAGCCGCCGTCGTCGGTCTCGACGTTCTGATGTCCGTATCCCAGCGTCGCGACGACGGTCTCGTCGGTAGAATCGAGAATCCGTGCGAGGTCGCTCGCGTCGATGACGGTTTCGGCCACGTCGCCGTCACCTGCGGCGCCGGCGCCGAACAGCGCCTCGACCCGCGTCGCGAGGTCGCGGTTGAGCCGATCCCGTGCTTCGACGAGGTTCTCGTCGGTGTGAAGCCACGACTCGTTGTCGAAACAGATGACCGCGTTCGCGAGGCCATCGAGCAGTTTGAGGGTACGGACCGCGTTCTCTTCCGCGAGCGGTCTGGTCTCGCCGACGTCGACCTCGACGGAAGAGCCCGCTGCCGCCGGTCGTTCGATGCCGACGGTGTCGTCCGCGCTCAGTTCGGACTTCGCCGGCAGCGTCGCGAGGACGTACACCGGCTTGTCGTACACCGTCTGCAGCCGCGGGATCAGGTGCGGAACCGCTCCGCTCCCCGTCGCACCGCCGAGTCCGACGGTCAGGAGGAAGGCGTCGGCCGTCGACGGCCGTCCCTGATCGAGCACGCGACCGAGTTCGTCGACGTACTCCTCGCCGACCTCGAGTCCACGATCGAGGTTGCCGTTGAGCCCCTCGTCGATCGTATCGCCGAACCGGTGGCGGTACTCTTCGGGAATCGCTTCGAGCGTCGCCGCGCTCTCGACGTCGGTGTCGAACGCGAAGGCGTCGCCGACGAACCGGTACTGCTCCGACTCTCTCGCCACGATCGCATCGGCGATCCGACACCCTGCCCCACCGACGCCGATCACCTCGAGTTGCATACCCTGACCTATCACACGCGGAGGTTTTTACAGTTCCGACCGGCGGACACGCCCAAAACTGTCAGGGGGTCAACCGCTCGAGCGACCACCACTCGATCGTTTCGTCGTCGTCGACCAGCGCGAACACCATCGTCTTGCGGACGCCGTGGGCGAGCCGAACGTCGAGTGCGATATCGCGGGGTTCGAAGACGTGTTCTGCGGGATGCACCCGGACCAGGAGTTCGGAGTGGCTCAGATCGTCCACGGAGTCGACGTCGGCGTAGGTCCGGAAGTCCGCGCCGAACTTGTACCCCGTCTTCGGGACGACGTCGCGCTCGCGCAGTTCCGTGTAGACCGTCAGCCGCCGGTCGAATCGCTCGCCCTCGACCTCGCGGCCGCGTTCGCGCACCGTCGACGGCTCGAGGTCGATCGCCCCCTCTTCGGCGAGGTAGGCCGCCTCGAGCAGCGAACACTGCAGCGTCGGCTCGTCGTACTCCCGGCCCTCGAGCGGCTGGCCGTAGAACGTCCGCTCGTAGAGCGCTACGGGTGGGTCCCAGACGACGACCCGGTCCTCGAGCAGGTCGGCGTCACAGCGGTCGGGGAGGGCGACGTCGGGATTCGAGGAACCCGTGGGATTCCGGCGATCGACTTCGAAGTACGTGATCTCGCTTTCCTCGTCGACCACCGCGAGGACGCCGGCCGACAGCTCCGTGGCGGGGACGTCCGTCCGCTCGCCGATCACCCGCAAGGCGTAGGCGATTTCGCCGTCGCCAGGACCCTTTCCCCGTGGGAAGACCGCGAAGTCGACCTCACCCGCTGGCGGCTCGTCGATCCACGGCTCTTCGGCCGGCGAGAGGTAGAACCCCCGCTCGCGCAGGTCCGAGTAGACCAGAAAGCGGACGCCGAACTCCTCGCCCGGTTCCTGCGCGACGAACGACTGGAAATCCAGGCGGTCGCCATCGTCGTCGACGATCGCCTCGAGGTCACCCCTGTACAGCAGATGTGCCGCCTCGACCGGCGAGAGAGCGATTTCGTTGCCCGAAACCGGATAGCCGTACCCCCGCGAGTCGTGATAGCGCTGGCGTGCGTCGTGACCGACGGTGACGACGCCCGTCTCCTCGTCGAACCGCCCCTCGAGAGACATGTGCGGGCCTTGGCCGTGGGGGACTAAGTGGCTATGGATCGCTCGCTATTCGACTTCGCCGGTATTGCTCGAGTTGTTCGAGCGAGGAACACCCCGAAAGCCCCTGGCGTTCTCGACTCGCGCGCCTCGCTGCGCGCTTCGGTTGCTCGTTTCACTCGCTCCCTCCAGTGCTAGCGTCGTCGTGCTTCTCCGAGAACGCCAGCCCCTTTCAGTCCCACCCTGGCGGGTGGTCGGCCAAGTGCTGGCGGTGGGTGGGATAGCATGGCTTCGGTTAGTCGTCGCTGGCCGCACCGGGCTCGGGATCGACCCGGCGCTGACGGACCTGTTCGCAGGTCGCGTCGAGACACCTCGTCTCGCCGCCGGTGTCGAACGTCGGCAGGCCACAGCCGCACTCGCCGTCGACGACGCCGGCCGGGATCGCAAAGCCGGTGTCGCAGTCGGGGTAGTGTTCGCAGCCGGCGATGAGCCCGCCGCGTCTGAGGATCCGCAGGTCGCCGTCGCAGTCCGGTTCGGGACAGTTCCACTCGCGGTCGAACGCCTCGGTGACTGCCTCGTCCAGCGACTCACAGTCCCGGTCCAGACAGACGTTGAACGCCAGACCGCGCTCGACGCGCATCCGCGGGAGCCCACACTCGCAGTTCGCTGCGTCGTCGCGGATCGTGGCGTCGGCCGGTACGCCGTACCGATCGCCGCAATCGACGCAGTGGACGCCCTTCGACCGGACGAGCGCGCCGCTGCAGTCCGGACAGGTACCCACGAGCGGTCCTGCTGCCGAGGCTGGATAGTTCGCGAAACCGTCCTGGTCGTGAGCCGCGATGCGTAGCCGCTGGGAGTCCTTCTTCGCGACGAGGGTGAATCCGTCTGAGCGATCGCTCGAGACGCTGTCGGCCCTGGTCAGCCACGCGACCGGCTGGTAGCCGTCCGTGTCGTGGACGAGGACGGTGTTGTCGGGTTTGACGATCGTCGTCATTCGCCCGCGGTACTCCTCTCGGTCGCCCGTTTCGGTGATCACCGTGCAGTCGCCCGCGAGGACGCGGATCGAGTCGTCGATCATGCCGGTGGTGGCCGCGGTCTGGTATTTAAACTCGAGGACGGCTGGAGACGCAATCTCTTTCCCGCTGTTTTCGGTGACTGTCAGTATGACCGATCGAGACGACGGTAGCGGCGTCGATTCGTCTCGAGCCCTCGAGACGCTCGAGACGCTCGAGGCGCTCGAGGACGAGGTAGCGACGATGAAACAGGTCGTTCGCGAGGGCGACGACCCACACCGGACTCGGTTCGAGGCAGTGGCGAACCGACTTCAGGAGGTGCTCGCGGAGACGAACGGTGGCCACGGGACGATCGATACGCGCTCGGGCGAGCGGATCACGCCGCTCGATCCGGATCCCAAACGGATCGCACTCACGGACGTTGCGCACGCGCTCTCGAACCTGAGTCGGTTCACGGGTCAGGGGAAGGAGTTCTACAGCGTCGCTCGCCACGCGGTCCACGTCAGCCGCGAGGTCGAAGCGCGCGGCGGCACCCGCGAAGCACAGCGGTGGGGACTGCTCCACGACGCGAGCGAGGCCTACTTCTCGGACGTTCCAGCTCCCGTCAAGCAGTCGCTTCCGGGCTACACTCGCGCGGAAAAGCGGTTTCAGGCGGCCGTCCGCGAGGCGTTCGACCTTGAGTTGACGGTCGAAGACGAACGACTGGTCGACGCCGTCGACGGCGATATCGCACGGTACGAACTGTCGATCCACTTCCCGGCGAACCACGAGAGCCCGGGACTCGAGTGCGAGCACGACGACCTCGAGTCGGGTGGCGACGAAGGCCTGTATCTTCGGCGGGCGAGTGAACTCGCCTTGCGGTAGTCGTTCCTGCGGTGACCCGGTGGAGGTGTTGCGTCACATCCATTCACGTCCGGGCGTCGAATCGGTCGCTCTCGAGGAGCGAACACCACTCGGTCCGATGACCTTTCTGGACTTTGATATACTGGTGGCTGACTACCGAGACCGTCCCTACTTCGGGCGGTTTTTGCCCAGTAAGCCACACAGATACATAGTGAAACGTTCTCGTGAACCGCGATCTATATATCGTAATCAGAAATTATTTGATGGAGCCCTAAGTATCAACTCCCAGATGTCCCAAGATAGCGGCAACGCAGCCAATTCACGGCGTAGTTTCTTGACCAAAACTGGTGCAGTAGGGACGATCGCGCTGGCAGGGTGTCTGGGTCGCAGTGAGGACAACGGGGATGAAAGTAGCGACGACGATGTCGAGACTATCCGGTGGGTAATGAACCCAGCAGAGGAGACGATCGACATCCAGATCCAGTATCAGCCGCTGTTCCAGCGGATCGAAGACGAGTTCGACGTCGAAATCGAAGGGCAGCCGACACAGAGTTACTCGCACACGCTGCAGGACCTCGACCGTGCCGGCGAGGGTGACCGAGTCTTCGCCGACACGTCGCCGATTGCAGTTCCGACCCTCGGCCCCGACGAGATCGACGTCGTCGGGATGCGAGAACAGCACGGCGCAGAGCAGTACTTCGGTACGCTCGTCACGACGGCCGACAGCGGGATTACTGAGATCTCGGACCTCGAGGGTGAAGCGGTCGCGACGGCCGACGCTGGCTCGGTCTCCGGTGGGGTCGCACCGCTGTGGCTGCTGCAGGAAAACGGCCTCGACATCGGGAACGCTGCCGATGGTGGGAGTGCCGAGGACTTCGAGTGGCGAAGCGGCGTCGCACACGACCTCGCAGTCGAGGAACTGATCAACGACGACACGATCATGGCGGCAGGCGCGGGCGGCTTCGCATCGCTCCCGCACGTCCCTGCGGAGCAGATCGAGGAGAACTTCCCGGAAGTCGCCGAAATCTCGGCGGAGATGCCCAACGCCGGATCGCGGGAGCCGGAGCTTCGACTGCTCGATGCGTCGCCACCGATCCCCCGCGCACCGATCGTCGTCAACACCGCGTGGGACGAGGACCTTCGGTACGACATCGAGGAGTTCATGCGTGACCTCGAGACCGAGGAACTCGACCACGACGCCTTCGACCTGGCCGACCAACTCAACCTCGACCTGCCCGACGGCCTCCTCGAGGATTACAACGATCCAGACGTGTCGGCGGATCCGGACGAGTACGATCTCGACGAGGACCAGCAGGACGACTGGAGTGACTTCGACGACCACACCCTCTGGTTCACGGACATCGTCGAAGCCGACCACGACGACTACCAGCCGATCAACGACTTCGCCGAGGGCCTCGATATCGAACTCGACCGACTGGGATAAGCTAACTAACCCATTATAAATTCAGGCAACTGATGAGCAAAATAGTCGTCGACAATCTTAGAAAAACGTACGGAGATACTGTCGCACTCGACAATATCTCCTTTGAGGTCCCGGAAGGTGAGTTCGTCATCATCCTCGGCGTCTCCGGATCGGGTAAATCGACGCTCTTGCGATGTATGTCCGCCCTGACGGAACCGACCGAAGGACAGGTACTGATCGATGGCGAACCGATGACGAGTACGCGACCGGAGGTGGCGATGATCTTCCAGCGCCACAACATCATCGGCGACATGACGGCCTACTCGAACGCGCTCTCGGGTGGCATCCACCGTAGCGGCTTCGTCGAGAGCGTCCTCCAGTTACAGGACGAAGACGAGAAACAACGTGCACTCGAGGCGCTCGAGACGGTCGGCTTGCTGGACGAAGCCGAACAGAAGGCTCGCCGGATGAGCGGCGGACAGCAACAGCGCGTCGGGATCGCCCGTGCGCTGACGCAGTTGCCCGACGTGTTGCTGGCCGACGAACCGGTCGCGAGCCTCGATCCGGGAAGCGCACAGGACGTCATGGGGTACTTGCGGCGTGCCTCGAACGACCGGGGGCTGACGACGTTTACGAGCCTCCACCAGGTCAACATCGCCCGCAAGTACGGACAGCGCTTCATCGGACTGCACAATGGGGAGAAGGTCTTCGACGGCTACCGTGAGGACCTCACGATCGACGTGATCGACGAAATCTACGGCGACATCGACACGGAAGGAATGTTCGTTACTGACGACGGTGACGGGACGCCAGCCCGGGAATCGACAACCGAGAACCAGGAGACGGGGGCTACACTGTGAGTGATTCGACCGACGACGACTCGGCGGGACGGACCGAACGGACGAACGACGCCTCGCCGACGGCGACCGACGGCGGTGTGGACGAATCGCCGCCACTCGAGTCCGCGAGTCCACAGATAAACGAACAGTTCGAGAACATCCGGCAGACGCGACGTCGACGAGCACTCGGCTGGCTCGTGGGAATCATCTCGCTTACGTTTGTCACTCTGCAAGGACTCGTCGCGACGGAATTCTTCTCCGAGCGAACGCACTTCACGTGGAGTCACTTCGCCGGACGGATGAGCGATTACTTTCCGGTGACGGAGTACTCCGCATCGCTCCCGGATATCGGCATCCCGTTTCTCGACGTCACAATCCCGCTCCCGGATGTCGGCGTTCCGTTCCTCGACCTCGGCAGTTACTGGGAGTTCGTTCAGGCGAACGATCTGATCTACGATCCCGAGGTCGGTAGCCTGATCTTCCAGTTCCCGCCGTATCTCGGCGATATTTACGCGTTCTTCTTCGAAGAGCTTGGCATGTTCACGCTCTTCGGTGAGGCCGGGACGACGCTCGCGATGGGGCTCGTCGGGACTATCCTCGGCTTCCCGCTCGCGTTACTGTTCAGCGTGCTCGGCTCCGAGCGGGTGACGCCGTTCCCGATCAACTTCATCTTCCGGGGGATCATGTCCTTTATCCGCGCGATTCCGGCGATCATCTGGGCGCTCATCTTCGTCGCGCTCGTCGGCCTCGGTGCCGCTGCAGCGACGCTCGCGATCGCGCTCAACACGATCGGGAACCTCGGCCGCCTGTTCGTCGAAGAACTCGAGGAACTCGAGGAGGGCCCGATCGAGGCGATGCAGACGACTGGTGCGAACAAGCCCCAGCTCGTCTTCTTCGGGATGTTGAGTCAGGTGAAGACCTCGTTTATCGCCTGGACGCTGTACATCTTCGAGATCAACGTCCGGTCGGCCGTGACCGTCGGCGTCATCGGTGCCGGTGGACTCGGTGCGGTCGTCGCCTCGCAGGAGGCGATGATGGCGTTCGACAACATGATGGCGACGCTGTTCGTCATCTTCGTGCTCATCTTCCTCGTCGAACTGTTCAGCCAGCGGCTACGCGCCCGGCTTCGATCCGACGAGGAGAAACAGAGCATTCAGGAACTCATCGCCGGGTTCCCGAACCGGATGGCCGACTCGCTCCTGCGGTAACGACCTCGCTGTTTTTTCTCTCGTTTGCCGTGGAATCGGTTCGGTTTAGTACGCTTCCTGTGCATGAACGATCGTGTCTCGCCCAACGCTGATCGTCTACTGTGGACTGCCGGGAGTGGGCAAATCCGTCGCGTCCGCCTACACCGCAGAGCAGTTGCCCGCCGAACGATACCGGAGCGACGAGGTTCGGAAACGGCTGTTTCCCGACCCCGAGTACACGGACGAGGAGACCGTCGCAACCTACGAGGAACTGCTCTCGCACGCGCGATCCGAACTCGAGTCCGAACGGGACGTCGTCCTCGACGCGACGTTCCGGACGAAACGGTTCCGCGACCGGGCGGCTGCGGTCGCCAGTGACCTCGAGGCCGACGTGGAGTACGTCCACGTGACCTGTGACGTCGACGTCGTCCGGGACCGCATCGAGAACCGAACGGAGACCGTCAGCGACGCCGAGTTCGAGCAACACCTGCAGCTCAGGGAGTCGTTCGAACCGATCGAACGCGACCACGCGGTGATCGACAACTCGGGTTCGCTCGAGGAAACGTATCGGCAGATCGACCGTACCCTTCTGTAACGGTTGCCACGGGAGTCGGTACCGACGGCGTCCGAGACCACCGCGGCTAAGGTTCCGCTCGCGAGTGTACACGCCATGACGACGATCAAGGACAGCGTCCACGACTACATCGAACTCGAGCCCACTGCGGAGGCGCTGCTCGATACCGCGCCGATGCAGCGACTCCGGTACGTTCGCCAGCTGAGTACGGTCCAGCTCGTCTATCCCTCCGCGAACCACACCCGGTTCGAGCACAGTTTGGGCGTCTACCACCTCGCGTCCGAGGCCGTCGACCGGCTCCCGATCGACGACGACCTCGCGCGGCGACTCCGTATCGCCGCGCTCGTCCACGACGTCGGCCACGGTCCGTTCGGCCACCAGACCGAGGCGGCGATCGAACGCCACCTCGGGCGTCACCACGACGAGATCGGCTGGCTGCTCGAGGAGACCGAACTGGGAACGGTCCTCGAGGACCACGGTCTCGACCCCGAGGCGGTCGCGGCGACGGTCGACGGGCGCGGGCCGCTGGGCGAACTCGTCGCTGGTACGCTCGACGTCGACCGGATGGACTACCTCGTGCGGGACGCCCACCACACCGGCGTCCCCTACGGCACGATCGACCACGCGCGCCTGCTGTACGCCCTCGAGATCGTCGACGGCGAACTCGCGCTCGCGGACGGTAACGTCGCGACGGCAGAGAGCGCGCTGATCGCCCGGACGCTGATGAACGCGACCGTCTACCGCCACCACGTCTCGCGGATCGCGGGCTCGATGCTCGACCGGGCGAGCGAGCGACTCCTCTCGGATGGGGACGTCGACCCCGAACGATTCGCGCGCCTGACCGATTCGGAACTGCTCGCGACGCTCGAGGAGCACGAACCGACGGCCGAGTTCGCCGACCGGATCCGCGAACGGAACCTCTACAAGCGAGCGATCTGGGCGCGACGCGGCGAGGTCCCCGACGAGTTCAGGGGACTCGAGTACGACCGGACGCGCGACCTCGAGCGGGAGATCGCCGAGATAGCCGGCGTCGACCCCGAACACGTCGTTCTCGACAGCCCGGGAGAACCCAGTTCGCCCGAATCCCGCGCTCGAATCGTCGTCGACGGCGACCTGCGTCGACTCGAGGAACGCTCTTCACTCGTCGCGGGACTGGACGCTTGTGCGCGCGAAATCTGGCGGCTCGGGGTCTACGCGCCCGAAGACGCTCTCGAGTCGGTTCGCGAGGCTGCCGCGACCGTCCTCGAGGTAGAGCCGTCTGCCACGCCCTGATTACTCGCCCGAACCGGGCGCGTCTGCCCCGTTATCCAGTCGTTTCTCGTACTTCTCGAGGGCTTCCTCGAGTGCGTCCTCCGCGTCGATCTCGAGGGAGTCCGCGACGGCAAGTAAGGCGAACAGCGCGTCGCCGACCTCGTCGGGTGCGATCTCGAGGTCGGCCGGGTCGTCGCCGTAGCCGGTCGAGACGTTCGCGTCCTTGGCGAGTTCGCCGACCTCGGAGACCAGATCGAGTAACCTGAACGCGGGCGGCGTCTCGAGGTCGTACTCGTCCACGAACTCCGCCACCTGACGTTGTGCGTCGTCCATATCTCTCGGTAGCGCGTCGATCCGGAAACTGTTTCGAAATCCACACTATCCTCGCCTCGGATCGATGTACCATGCCCACGCCCGCTCTCGATGCAGTCGAGACGACCGCCATCGAAGCCTGCAAAGCCGGCGGCACGTACCTGCGTGATGCCTACCGATCCGGGAACACGACCGCCGATGCCGGGGAACACGACGTCAAGTCGAGCGCGGATACGGCCGCCGAGGAGCGTATCCTCGCGGTGATCCGCGATCGGTTCCCGGATCACCCGCTCGAGGCCGAAGAGTCCGGCATCCACGAGGGAAGCGGTCGATACCGATGGCTCGTCGATCCGCTCGACGGAACGAACAACTTCGAGGCCGGACTGCCGTCGTTCGCGACGGGGATCACGGTACTCGACCTGAAAGACGACAACGACCCTGAACCCGTCCTCGGCGTCGTCTACGCCCCCGTCAGCGACGACCTCTACGTCGGGCGTCGCGGTCGCGGCGTCCGTCACGACGGTCAGCCGGTTACAGCCGACAGCGACCTCGAGCCGGCCGCCGCGACGATCGTCTCGGTCATCGGCCACGACGTGAAACGAGACCCCGAGCACGCGGCGGTCTCGGCAGCGATCAACCGATCGATCGAGGACCGGTGTAAACGTCGCCTCGAGAGCTGGAGTCCGACGGTCCACTGGGGGCTGCTCGCGCGCGGTCGGCTCGACGGCATCGTCTGCTATCGGCCGGATCGGGAGGAACAGTTACTCGGGGAGCTGTTTTCGGCGGAGAGTGGCCTCCGGACGGCCGCCGGTGACGAGTGGTTCGTCGCCGCCGGAAACGACGCCGTCTTCGACGCTGTCCGGGAAATCGCCCTCGAGCACGCCTAGTCGTCTTCGGCCATCGGTGGCGACGTGACTGCCGGTTGCTGCTCGCTCTCGACCGTCTCTTCGATGGGGCCGATCGCGTCGAGGTCGTCCGCGTCGAGATCCGAGAGTTCGCGTTCGAAGAACTCGCGGTGCTCGAGGATCGTCTCCTCGTCCCACTCCCACCACTCGAGTTCGAGCAGTCGCTCTCGGACCGCTTCGGGGAATCGCCACTTGATGTGTTCGGCCGGGACGCCAGCAACGACGGAGTACGGCTCCACGTCGCCGGTGACGACGGAACCGGCACCCACGATCGCGCCGTCGCCGATCGTCACGCCGGTGAGGACGGTCGTCCCGGCACCGATCCAGACGTCGTTGCCGACCGTGATCGGCCCGTCGTCGGTCGGCGGTAGTTCGCTGTCTAACACCTCGCTGTACAGCTTCATCTGTTGGGAGGGCTGGGTCGTCTTGTGGTTGGTCTGCTGGAACGTGCTCTCCCTGGCGATCGCACAGTAGTTGCCGAACTCGACGTCGCCGACGACGTCGCAGTCGGGTTCGAGGTTGGTTCGTCGCCCAATACTGACGTCGCCCCCGACGACACAGCCACGGCTCAACCGCACGTACGGCCCCAGGTCGACCGCTCCCCGGAGCAGACAGCCGACCGAAATCCGGGCGGTCGGATCGACGTCGAGTCGGGTCGACTCCGAGTACCGGTTGACGAGTTCGTGGGCCGCGGTCGGATACCCCAGTACCGACAGCGACCGGTGGAGCAGCGTCTCGAGGGTCACGCCTATGCCATGGACGATCCGCTACATATAGTTCACTCGACTATCGTTACTATTCATCGCGAGAAACCATTCGAAGGCCGTCACTACCGGCGTTAGGGCCAGCTATCGCCGCCGGTAGGCCAACCTAACGCGACGGATCGCTGCCCCGTGCCTGCCACCGAACGTCGGTAGGCACAAGCGGTTTGTCCGCCGGGAGAGAGATCATCGACTATGAGCGAGACGACTGCCGAGATCGTACTGTTCGACGGCTTCGACGAACTCGACGCCATCGGTCCATACGAAGTTCTCGAGAACGGGGCCGAACTGGGTGCCGACCTCGAGACGCGACTCGTCACCCTCGAGGGCGACACGGACGAGGACGGACTCGTCACCGCGAGTCACGGACTCCGCGTCGAACCCGAAGGGACGCTGGGCGAACCGGACCTGCTCGTCGTCCCCGGCGGTGGGTGGACGACGGAGGGTGGCGTTCGGGCGGTCGTCGAGGACGGTTCGATTCCGGCGGCCGTCGACGAGTGTTACACGGCCGGCGCGACCGTCGCGTCGGTCTGTACCGGCGGGATGATCCTCTCGGAAGCGGGCCTGCTCGAGGGCCGACCGGCCGCCACCCACCACGTCGCGGTCGACGACCTCGCAGACACGGACGCGAACGTGGTCGACGAACGTGTTGTCGACGATGGCGACGTGCTCACCGCGGGCGGCGTCACGTCGGGGATCGACCTGGCGCTGTGGATTCTGGAACGGGAGTTCGGCGAGGACGTCGCGGACGCGGTCTCCGAGCGGATGGTTCACGAGCGACGCGGCGAGGTGTTCGGCTGATCGATGTCCGCAGTCCTGTTCGACATGGACGGCGTTCTCGTCGACAGCGAAGACTACTGGGTTCAGTTCGAACGCGAGGAGATCCTGCCGGCCGCAGTCCCGGACGACGACGTCGACCTCGCCGAACTCAGCGGGATGAACTACCGCGATATCTACGACTATCTCGAGGCCGAGTACGGAACCGCGATCACGCGCGAGGAGTTCGTCGAGCGGTTCACCGAGGCCGCCGAGGAGATCTACACCGAGCGAGTGGCGCTGCTGGACGGGACGCGCGACCTGCTCGAGCGACTCGACGAGCGGGACGTTCCCACGGCGGTCGTCTCCTCGTCACCCCACGACTGGATCGGCATGGTACTCGAGCGGTTCGACCTCGAGGACGAGTTCGATCACGTGATCAGCGCCGACGACATCGAGGCGGCGAGCAAACCGGCGCCGGACGTCTTCGAGTATGCGGCCGGGGAGGTCGGGGTTCCGGCCGAGGAGTGTGTCGTCGTCGAGGACTCCGAGAACGGAATCGAGGCGGCCGCGCGAGCGGGGACGTACGTCGTCGCCTACCGGATCGACGCCCACGGCGACATCGACCGCTCGCCAGCGGATGCCGTCGTCGACGCACCGGACGGAATTCGGGAGACAATTCTGAAACTGACCGACTGAGTCGATATCAATTGGCATTGGATCGAGGTGAGCCGGTACGAGCCCACCGTTCACGTTCTGTGCTCTCCGCTGACGTAGCCGTCCATGAAGAACAACAGTCCGCGGACGCCGACCGCAAGGATGAGCACGACACCGCTGTTCAGGTGCGGGAAGAACGCGCGCCAGTCGAGCAGGCCAGCAGCCGCGGTAACTGAATCCATCGCGACCCATCGAAAAGATACAAATTCAAGAGAAAGATGTGTGTTTACCGTTCACAGTTCATTGACTCGACTATCTCGTCACATGGATGGGGTGAAAATTCGACATCTTCATTGCTCCACGAGGGTGAGGGTCTGATACGGACCGCCACACAATTTTCGTGGTCGATATGTGGGACATCAAATGACTCCCATTCACTATTTTCTCGGCGGGCTTTAATCTCAAATTGACTTCGGCTTGCTGACCAGTCACAATCGGGGAGACTGTAAGTGGTATCGCCTCCTTCTGGTTCTGTTAATTCATGGATGGATGAGTGTACTCTCGTACCGTTTTCGAACACTTCGAGCTCGATACGCTGTGGTTCATCGGTTGGGTTTTCTAGCACGACCGTCCCAAGTTCGATAGCCTTGTTAGATGACAGCATGCACCCTGCACATAGACTCATAAGCCCACCACAAAGAAGTGATCTTCTAAAAATCGTCTCCATTACTTCTCATTACTTCAGAGTCAGCTAATAATTTTCCGATATAATTTCGCGTCTTCTTTCCTCTTTCGCCTGAGAGTCATATACCGTTCCAGTTTCGCTTGAGACTTGTCGAAGTGCGGGTAGCCCGTGTTCGCCCGCCGGACGGGCAACCCCAGCGAATCAGCCTTCGATCAAACGTGCCAGGGCGGTCGCGGATCGGGTCGATCTCGAGGATCGTCATGAGATCGGCCCGCGAGATCAGGCCGGCCAGCGAGCCGTCCGACTCCGTGACGAGAATCCGACCGATGCCCTCGCGCTGGAGCGTGTCGAGCGCCGTCGTCGCCTCGGTCTCGGGCGAGACGGTCACGAGATTGGTCGACATCACGTCCCGGACGGTCTCGCCGCTGCGCTCCTGAACGTCTTCGAGTACGCGGCCGAGGAGTGTGTCGTCGTCGAGGACTCCGAGAACGGAATCGAGGCGGCCGCGCGAGCGGGAACGTACGTCGTCGCCTACCGGATCGACGCCCACGGCGACATCGACCGCTCGCCGGCCGACGTCGTCGTCGATTCGCCGGTGGCGTTGCGCGAGCGAGTTCTGGACGCGGCTACGTGACGGTCGGCTACCGATCGATTCATAGCTCCGCTGTCACTACTGGCTCACACGTAACTCCCGGAGGAACGGTTGAAATAGCGGCCGTAACCGGGAAACGAAGTCTGTGAGCGCAAGGTTTAGTATGCGAGCATATAACTCACTCTACAATGACGCTCTTACCGGTCGACACCGACGTCCTGGAAGATGTGTGCCGGGACATCGCTCAAGACAACTACGGATTTATCTACGTCTCCGATCAGAAGGGGGAGATCAAGTCCGCCTACGAGAGCGCCGACGTGGGGCTTACGAACGCGAAGTCGCTGTCCGCAAGCGACATGCGCAAGGCGCTGACCGAGATGGCGGCAGACGAGTTCATCGACCTCGAACAGCTCCGGGACGGCGTCTTCTACGTCGACCCGTTCGGCGTCAAGGGGAACATGAACATCACTCGCGAGTTGACGAATCTGTTCGGCCAGCGGCTGGTCGTTACCGGCGAGACGCTTCGCTCGCGGTTCTCGCTCGCGATCGACGACATCGAATTCTTCGCGGACGAACTCGCCGATCGGGACTACGTTCGCCGAATCACGGCAGGCAAACGCGACTACTACACGATCGGCCCACAGCTCAAGGAACACGCCGACGACGTCGGACTCGACTCCCGTCTCGAGCGGGAGGCCTCGAACGGCAAGATCGCTCACAGCGACCTCGAGCGGGTCATCGACGTCGACGCGACGTCCGACGTGATCCGGTATCTCGACCGCGAAGGGTACATCGTCGACCTCGACGGGGAGTACCTCGTCCAGGAGGCGATCGACGAGTACGGTCGCTACCTCACAGAAGAGATCGATGAAGCGATCGAGGCGGAGTTCGAGGAGTCGAGTTACGTGCTCCGGACCGACGAGTTCGAGCAGGTCGTCGAGAACGAGATCGACGTCCGGTTCGACGTCCTCTCGAAGGCCCGTAGCGTCCGCCGAGAGATCCTCGAGGAAACCCGTTCGACGCTGGTCGAACGGCTCGGACTCGACGAGGGTCGGGAGATGATCGAGATGGTCGATCCGTTCGAGGACGTCGTCGAGGATCACGCCAGACGGATTCTCACCGATATGAAAGCAGAACAGGACCAGCTTCCGGGGACGCTGCCGGAGTGGGTCGAACTGGCCGAGGAACACTTCGAGGAGTTACAGGTCAGCAACGCCGAACCGGTCAACGAGCACGTTCGCGACGCGGTCCGAAGCCGGTACCGGAGTCTCGTCAACGACGAAGAGTTCGGCGGGATGGCGGAGTGAACACGGATACCAACCAGGTGTACTAATCAATGCCTCAAAAATACGAATTCGAACGGATCGAAAGCGACGGACGGGAGTACGTGATTGCCGACCCGGTCAACCAGACCGACGACCCGGTGCGTCTCGAGGCCGAGTGGGTCGAGGGCGACGACGTCGAAGGCGAGTGGGAACGAGCGGTCCGGGCGATCATCAAGACCGATCTGCTGGGATCGATGGAACTCAAGGAGGGCAACGGTCGGATCGACCGCCGGCAGGCGATCGAGACGCTGACCGAAGCCAGCGACGAGGAAGGCGACATCGTCACCAGCGACCAGCAGGCCGAAGCCCTGCTCGAGTTCTTCGCTCACGAGGACATCCTCGAGCTACAGGGCGGCGATGTCGTGATGCTTCGTAACCCGAGCGAGAACGCCGAGGAGGTAAACGGCCGGATGATCCTCAACTGGGCGGCCGCGATCGACGCCTGCGTCGAGAAGATCTCCGAGACGATCGACCGGGTCGACAGCGCGAAGGCGAAACTCGAGAACCGGATCGACGACCTCGACCAGGACTCGGGCAAGATCGACGAGCACCTGGAAGAGACGGCTCAGGAACTCAAGAGTCTGGGCGACGGTCCCGGCGTTCCGGAGGACCCCTCGACGCTCCCGAAAGACGAGCAGGAGCGGTTCCAGCAGCTCAAACGGAAGCTGATCTACCACAAGAAGATGAAGGAGGCGGACCAGGAGAACCTGGCCGACAAGGTCGAGAGCGGGACCGCCAGGCTCGCCGACAACATCGAGATGCTCGAGTCGGCCAAGACGACGCTTGCAAACAAACGCGAGCAGGTCCGGACCCAGGCGCTGAAGAAACAGACGTTCCCGGACGAGGCGATGAACATCGTCGACAACATGGGCGAACTCACGACCCAGCTCGCCGGCGTGGGTGGGTTCGAGGAAGAGCTAGAGAACACGGAGGACCACGAACTCGACTCGATAGCGGACGACATCCTCAACGACATCGGCTCCCTCGGCGAGACCGCCCAGCAGACGGCCGGCGAGGAGGTCGAAGAGACGGAAGCGGAGACGGAGACCAGCGGCCTCGAGATGTCGTAGGATGCGTGCCGATTCGTTGTTGCAGAGTGTCCGCCGGGTCGACGATCAGGGGGAGCGTCTCCTCTCGCTGCGGACGTTTTCGGGGCCCGAACCGTCGCGGCGGATCGACGTCGCGACGGCGACGCTCGGCGACCTCGCAGAACTGCTCCGGACTGGCGCTCCGTTTCCGCCGCGGGTGGGGGATACGACGATTAGACGGGCCGATTTCGACGCCTCTCCAGCCGGATCGTCGACGACAGCCGAAACCGATCGGGCGCGATCGACCGATCTCGTCCTCGGCGTCCTCGAGCACAGTTACGAGCGAGGCGGGGCGAGGATCGACGACTTCGAACCGGCACTCGCAGATCGGATCGCGGCCGACGACCGCCTCGAAACCGTCGGTTCGTGGGTGCTGGTGCCGCTCTCGTCGACCGCGCCGTACGCCCGAAACTGGTGGCCGGTCGTCGAGACGCTCCTCGACCGTCTCGAGGGCGTTCTCGAGGATTTCAGACGGGTTTCGCGGCGTGTCCGGGTCGCTGGAATCGATCACTCGCTCGCGACGGGCTGTGAGACGGTCGTCGATATGCTCGAGACGCTCTCGCTGGTCGTCAGGCGAGCCGACGCCGATTCCAGGTACGTCTCGAACCGGACGGACCAGCGTCAGGGGGAATTGCTAGCGACGATCGAGAACGCGACAGCGCAGCTACGAGGGAACGACGATGGATAATCTAACGCCAATACTGAAACGAGATCAGCCGACGTCCCGAATCAAGATCGGGGCAAAGAAAGTCGGACCGAACGCGGAGACCGTCGAAATACGCCACAACGGGAGGCGGGCCTTCTTCTACGTCGAACCGATCGAGGACTCGATCGTCGACGGGATCGGGAACAAGGTCCGGATGCACCAGAACGTCACGACGGTGTTCGGCGGAATCGACCGGGGCAAGGACTTTCTCGTCGATTCCGACGCGAGCAAGCGCGACGTCGTGGAGTGTTCGTCCGCGAAGATCCACACGAGCGAAATCTCGCCGGACGACCTCGCGCCGTTCCTCCGGGAGAACGACTACCTGTTGCATCCGATGGAAGAAGTCGTCCCGAAAGGCGACGACCTGGCGACGTTCGAGGTCGCCGCGATGGAGCCGACTGGATACAACACGCTCCGGGTAACCGAGGGGACGGAGTTCGAGTTCATCGACGCCGGCGAACTCCGGGAACTTCGCGCGACGCGGAACGCAGCAGGTCGCGGCGGCCCCGGTGCCGGTCCCGGTGAGGAGGGCGCGGACGAGGACGAGATCCAGGTCACTCTCGAGCCCAAGAAGCCGACCGTCAGCTTCGAAGAGGACGTCGCGGGGCTGCCGGAGGTCAAGCGGACGGCCGAAAACCTGCTTGCGCTGTTCGATCCCGACGTTCGCGACGAGGTGGTCGAACGCTACGGCGACGAGTTCGCCTCCCGCGGTAACAGCATGCTGCTGTACGGGCCGCCGGGCTGTGGGAAGACGCTCATCTCCGAAGCGATCGCTTACGAGGCCAAGTACAACTCGAACATCGAGGACAGCTACGGCGAGGTGAAGTTCTTAGAGATCAAGGGCAGTGACGTCCTCTCGAAGTACTCCGGCGAGTCCGAGAAACGCGTCGAGGCGATCTTCGAGAAGGCCCACGGGATCGCACAGGAGGGGTTTGCCGTCCTCTTTTTCGACGAGGTCGACACTCTCATCCCGGATCGCGGAGACGACTCGCTGCAGCGTCACGAGCGGTCACTGACCAACGCCTTCCTCCAGGAGATGAACGAGATCGAGGACAACCTGCTCGTGATCGGCGCGACGAACATGCCCTTCACCATCGATCCGGCCGCGACGAGACGGTTCCCGATCCAGCAGTTCATCCCCCAGCCCGACCGGGAGGTGATGGCCGGAGTCTGGCGCAAACACCTCTCCGAGATGAACGCCACCGAGGAGATCGACTACGAACGCCTCGGCGGTGCCTCGGAAGGGTACACGCCGGCCGAAATCGCCGACCGCGTGCTCGGCAGCGAACTCCAGCGGGAGTTCGTCGAGAGCGTCTACCAGCCCGACAGAGAGCCCATCGACCCCGATACGGACTACTTCCTCGAGCGACTCGAGGAGACCGATCCGAAGACGATCCGCCAGTACGTCGCCAGCGTCCGGACCCAGATCGACGACCTCGAGGGGTATCCGGAACTGCGCCGATACGTCGAGGATCAGGCCGACCGGCTGGGGATGCAACTGGGCAACGAGCCGTCGTCGCTCGAGCGGCTGCTCGCCGGCAGTGGGGCCGAGACGGACGAACCCGACGCTGCCGACGGCGACACCGACGGCGGCTTCGACTTCGGCGACGGTGACGGTGGCGACGACGGTAGCGGTGGAAACGGCAGTGACTGTAGCGACGACGGTGGTGGCGACGATGGCTGATCGCTACAGGCAGGTCGGCTCCTTCGAGAGCGGGCGCGTCGCGGCCGTCGGCGTCGGCGACGAGATAATCGCGATCGGTCTCGAGGACTGCGTCGAGGTCGTCGACGGAAGCCGTTCGGTCGAAATCGACCACGGCGAGCGAGTCGTCGACGTCGCGGTCGCCGACCGAATACTCGTGCTCTCGCCGGCCGAACTGACGACGTACTCCAGGGACGGCGACCGGCTCTGGAGTCAGGAACTCGAGGACGCCCACGCGATTGCGGCCATCACCGACCGCGGACTCTGTGGTATCCTCGGCCCCGACCGGTTCCGCGCCGTCGACGTCGCTACCGGCCGCGAACGGTTCGACGTCGAGCGATCGCGGCCGGGCGGTTCCGACGACGACTTGCTCGCCGTTCCCACGGGATTTCTGATCGCGACCTGGTCGTTTCTCACGCACGTCGACGCCGACGGCGAGGTGGACTTCGACCGCGACCTCTCCGCGGTCGTCCGAAGCGTCGGCCGCTGTGAGGACGCGATCGTCGCGACACTCCAGAGCGATCAGGTCGTCGGTATCCAGGCCGGTACCGGGGAACTTCGGTGGCGAACCGAACTCGAGGCGACCCACGTCGCACCCGTCGGCGAGGGAGCGGTCCTCGTGCGGACGGCCGACGGAATCCGAGCGGTCGATCCGGAGGGGACGACCGAACCGGTCGGCGATATCCCCGACGGTGACGTCTACGCGACGGCCGACGGAACGACCGTCTGTTCGGTCCACGACGGCACGGTATCGATCCACGTCCACGGCGGGGACCGACTTTCCCTCGCGGTCGCGACCGACACCGTCGGCGCGGGCGGAACGATCGACGTCGAGGTGACGAACCCGACGGATCGTGAACGGACAGTCTCGCTCGCCGTCGACGCCGCGGGTTGTTCGCTCTCGCCGAGCGACCGGACCGTCACCGTCGCTCCGGACGAAACCGTACTCGCCGAGTTCCCGGTCGCAGCCGTGCAGTCGGAGGGGCACGCTGCCCTCGAGGTCGCCGTCGACGGCTCGGTCACCCTCCGGGAGACGATCGCGCTCGAGGACGCCACAAGCGGCGAAGTGGCCGTCGAGACCGACCTCGAGCCGATCGGAATCGAAGATGGGGTCGTCGAACTCGCGGTGACCGTCGAGAACGTCGGTGACGTCGCACTCGACTCGGTTCGGCTCCTCGAGACGGGCGACAGTTCCGACGAGATGGCACCCGACGAGACGTGGACGACGACGGTACCGCAACCCTACGAGCCCGATCGACGCGTGTCGGTGGGGCTCGAGGTGGTACGCGGTGACCGTCGCCGGGAGTACGCCCCGACGTGTTCGCTTCCGCCGGCACCGACGATCGACCTCGAGGCGAACGGCGACGTTTTGCGTGCAACGGTCGCGGTAGCGGGTGAGGTCGCCGTCTCCGATCGGCTGGTACTCGAGGTGCCCGGTGTCGACCGCGTCCAGTCGCCGGTGACGATCGACGGCGAGGACCTTCTGCTGGTCGTCCCGCGGTACGACGGCGGAACCGCACGCATCGGCTTCGACGCCATCGACGTCGACGAACGGATACGGCTGTCCGGTTCGGGTCCGTTCGCGACGCCGGCGGACTCGAGCGACCCGCGTAGTCAGAACCGAGTCCGGACCGAACGTGACGAGACGCGGGAGTCGCCAGCGAACGACTCGGCTCCGCGTGCCGACCGTGGGTCGCCCGACGCTGGAACCGACCCGGGACTTGCCGTACACCGACGCGTCTCCGACGACTCGCCAGTACTCGGTCACGCCGTCCGCGACCGACTCGTCGTCGAAAACGAGGGCGACACCGCGGCGGACGTCTCCCTCACCGTCGACGGCGACCGCCTCGAGGTCGGCCCGCTAGCGCCCGGCGAGTCGACCGCGCTCGAGCGGATCGTCAGTGGCGTTTCGAGCGACGGGATCGTCCTGCCGCGAGCGACGCTCGAGGCAGACGGGCGGACCGTCGACCGACTCTCCGAGCACCGACTCGACGTCGCCAGGTCGGGTGTCGCCGTCAGAGCGGCGGTCGATCCGGCCGACGGACGGATCGTCGCCGACCTCGCGAACCGAACCGATCGGGACTGTCGAGTACTCGGCGTCGAACTCGCCGAACAGGGTGCCGAGTCGGTCGGCGAACGGCTCGCTGCCGGCGAGACGACGACCGTGTCTATCGGACCCGACGCGGATCGACGCCGGGCGCTCGAGGGCGACACTGCCGCGCTGTCGCTTCCGATCCGGTACGCCGACGGCGAGGAGGAGACGATCGATGCGCTGGCAGCGGTCGTCGCGCTCGAGTCGGGATCGGCCGCTACCGAGTCGGGTTCGGAAGACGCGCTGCTCACGACCGAAATCGGCTCGGAGACGCGGGCAGCAGGCGAGTACGGGTCAGTCGTCCTCGTCTTCGAAAATGGGAGCGACCGAACGCTTTCGAACGTCTCGGTGTCGGCGACCGGCGACCCCATCGACGAGACGTTCTACTCGGCGGCCCACCGTGAGGTGCTCGAAGCAGGCGACTGGATCGAACACTTCGTCGACCTCGAGGCAGGTGTCGACGACCCGACGTTCGAGGCGACGGTGGAGTACGCGCTCGAGGACGTCGAGCGAGAGTACACCGTTCGTGCGTCGGGGCCAGCAGTCGCAGACGAGGACGACTGGACCGACGATCACCTGGCCGCGTGGTCGGTCGACCGGATCGACGAGTCGACGTCGTCGACGCCGTCCGTGCCGACGCTCCCGCCGTCACTGGCGACGCCGTTCCGTACGCGGTAAGGAGTTGCTGTCCTCGAGGGAAATCGAAGAAAATTACGGGACGCTTACATCAGGAAGTCGCCAGTAACGGACTCGTGAGCGTCCTGGACGTACCAGTACATCCGGCGAGCGGTCCGTGTAACGATCCCTGCCGCGACGATTCCGTAGACGCCGATCGCGAGGAACAGCGAGATTCGGGCCGTACTCAACGCGGTAGCGCGATCCTCGTGTTCGGCGGCCACCGTTTCGGCACGGTTCGATTCACCCGCGTTCTCGAACGCCGCGACTGCATCGTCGTACGAGTCGTGTAGCTCCGCCGTTCTATCGGTAACCGTATCGTACTCCGCCGGATTCAACAGCAGCGGCTGGCCCAGCACCGTCACGAACTGCTCGGACTCCATCGACTCCCAGACGTCGTCGGCCTCCTGCGCGGCACCTGCACCCTCGGCGACCGTCTCGGAGTACTCCTCGAACGCTGCGTCGGCCTCGCTCTCGAGTTCCGCAGCGCGCTGTTCGTCGCCCTGGAGGACAGCAACCCGCGCCAGTTCACGCTGGATCGTCGCCTCCTCGATCAGCGATAGCTCGCCGTCCTCGAGGCGCTGCTCGTAGTGGGCTTCCTGTTCGTCGATCAGCGTCTCGAGATCCTCCTCTGCGGCTCCGAGAACGTCCCTGCTTTCGCTGCGAAGCTGGTTACCCTCGAGCTGGTCTGCGTACATCCCCATCGTGTTGTACGCGGCGGAGGCCTGGACGATACTTGCCTGAGCCTCGTCGTGTTCGCCCTCTTCGAGCAGGTCGGTCGCGTCGTCGGTCGCCTCGAGGTACAGCACCGACGCGCTCCCGAAGGCGAGCACGGTCGAGACGTCGTCGCCGTCCGCATCGCCCGCGCGCATCTCGTCGTCCATCGTCTCGACGATCGAGAGGGTGCCGTCGGGAACGGTGCCGGAGTGACCGGCGAGGTCGTTCTGGATCGGATCGAGATCGAGTGGGACCGGCGACGCGACGACTCGTAGTCGTTCTCTTTCGTCGTCGTTGCCCTCGATTCTGTACGTCCACTCGTAGGTCTCTCCCAGTTCCGCCTCGGTGTCGAACTCGAGCGCGAACGAGACGGTGTCGGACCCGCCAGCCTGCAGGTCCGAGGGTCCGCTCCGGACGGTGAGCCAGTCGTCGGGGCCGTCCACGAGGGTCATCTCGACGCCGTCGACGTCGTTGTAGCCGAGTTCCTCCTCGAGGGTGGTCGACGCCTCCTCGTACTCCCCGGTCGGAACGTCGCCGAACGAGATGCCGTTTACGACGAGTTCGGTGCCGTGGACGATCTCTATGTCCTCGTCGTAGCTGGTGCCGTCGACGTCGGGCGAACTCGCCGACGCGGAGAAGTCGTACTCGCCCTCCGAGAGTTCGGTATCCGCGGTCACTTCGACGTCGACTACTTCCGTGGACTGCCCCTCGATCTCGTCGGGAACGTCGTCGTCATCGACGTCGACGTCGATGTCCCAGCTGGAAGACGATGCCGACACGCTGCTGACCTCGAGCGGCTGGTCGCCGTCGTTGGGAACCGCCAGTTCGATCGTCTTGGTGATCTCACCCTGGTCTTTCGGTTCGTCGAAGACCATCGGATCGCCGAACGCGAGTTCGCCGAAGTAACCGGGGTAGATGACTCGAGCCTCAGCGGTCGTCTGGCGAGTAACGCCATCTTCCGTCTCGAGTTCGACCGTCCACGACAGCGTCTCGTGTTGGGAGGCGTCGTCGTCGGCGGTCACTTCCCAACTGGCGCTCGAGCCCGAACTGCTCATTTCGAGCGTGCCGTCGGAATCGGAACTGACGACCGAGACGTCGACGTTGCCGATCGAACCCTCGCTGCCGATCTGTTCGATGCTGGCCTCTCCGGACTCGGAGTCGCCGACGAGAACGTCACCGAGATCCAGCGGCTCCTCCTCGAAGCCCGCTGCTGGCTGGACTTCGACGTGGAAGCCGAATCCGTCACCACCGGCTGCCCCATCTACCGAACCCGTTTTCGCATCTGTGCCCGCACTGACAGTGAGCCCGACACTCTCTTCCTCACCGGGAGCGACTGTGACGGAACCCTGATGGGGCGACACGCTCACTCCATCCGGAGTGCTCGTAATATCGATACTGACCGTCTCTTCGCTATCTCCAGTGTTCTCGACCGTAAGCGATGTTTCGGTATCACCACCAGCGACCACGTCTACGTCCGATGGGCCACTGGTCACCTCGGTGGCCTGTGCAGCCGGCACTATCGCTAACCCGAACGCCAGCAACACCGCGAGCACTACGAGTCCTCGCCTAGACATCGCTATCACCCACCGTTACGACCGAGCCGACCTGTGCCCGCTCGTAGGTCCGCTGCCAGGCGAAGATCCGTCGCAGGAGAATCGTTCCTAGTAGGCCGACGACGACCCCGTAGCCGACGAGCACTGTCACCGAAGCGACTGCGAGCGACAGCTGTGTACCCCAGACCTCGCCCCCGACCGCGGCGATCTCTTCCTCGCGGTCCTCGAGGCCGTGTGCCGCCGCTTCGCTTTCGGCAGCACTGATCTCGGCGCTGACCGTTCGAACCTGCTGGTAGTTCTCGAACGTCTCGAGGGAACCCGGGACGCCGGCGACGGTGTTCCCGACGCTCTCACAGTCCGCACAGCGGTCGAGGAACGCCTCGGCGTCTTCTTCGGCCTCGTCGATCTGCTCGAGTGACGACTCGTAGGCTGCGGTCTCCTGTTCGACCTGAACGTTGAACTCCGCCGCCTCGTCGGGCATGTTCGCTCGCTCGTAGGCCGTCGCGGTCATCGAGAGGTACTCGATCCGGTCGGGCGTCCGTTCGGCGGCGTCAGCCTCGTCGTGGAGGCCGCCGGCCAGTCCCTCGTAGAACCGCGTCAGCGCGAGATCCGCGAGCGTCGCCTGAGTCGACTCGAGGTCGTCGATTCGGTCGTCCGTCCGTTCGGCGTACTCGAGGCTCCGCTCGTACTCGCCGGCCTCGGCGTAGTCGTAGGCCTGCTCGAATGCCATCATCGTCTCGTGGATGGCTTCGAACTCCGCGCGCTCGCTGGCGTCGAGCGATCCAGTATCCTGGACCTGGGTGACGGCGAACGTCCGGATCGTCTCGAACTCGTCGTACTCCTCGTAGGCGTCGGTACCTTCCATCGTGCGGAACTCGTCGAAGTAGTCGTCGGCCGTCCGCGGTTCGTCGGCGACGACGGCCGTGGCGAACAGCGGTACCGTCACGACGACTGCGACGACCATGACGACGAGCAATCCTATGCGAGTGCTGTCTGGGATCTTTCTTTCCATGCGTCAGAACACCGTCCGTGAAAGTCGCTCGCGGAGGGCGTCGTGCTCGAACAGCCGTTCGACCGCATCGAACACCACCAGGGACGCATAAAGGGCCACGACCGCTTCGCGTTCGCGGTCGGTATCGTCGAAGAGTTCCCAGGCACGCTGGTGCATCTCCCGTGCCGGCGCGGTCTCGGAGACGTCCTGCCGGGCGTCTTCGATCCGTTCTCCGACTGCGTTGTACCGTTCTTTGAGTTCTCTCCGTTGCTCCTTCGGCTCCGCCTCGAGCCGCTCGAACAGCTCGAACAGTTCCTCGAGTTCGTACTCGCCGCGCCAGCGAACGCCGGGATCGGGCATGTCCGCACAGGCAGCAAAGAGGTCGATAGTTCGCTTCGTCGTCATCGCATCGTTGATCGCATCCGTCGTCCTCGCGGCGGTCTCGAGAATCGCGTTGGCGAGCACGTCCGGATCGACGTCGACGTCGCTGTCCACGAACAGGTGACCGGAGTCGGGAATCGACTCGACGGCCTCGAGCATCGATTCGACGACCGACGCGTAGTACGCCGGGATAGCCGTATCGCGCCCGGAGTGGACGGTCAGCGACTCGAGATCCTGCCGGATGCGGTCGATCCGGACGGCCTGGTCGTCTTTCCCGCTCGAGAGCGTCCAGGTGAACTGAGCGTTTACCGACGCGTCCACGGTATCGTCTTCCGTGACTGTGAGCGGTGCTTCGTCGTCGTCGAATACCTCGTGGTAGCCGTCCGGTGCTGGAATCTCGGCCCGATAGTTGCCGATCAGTACGTCACCTTCAACGACGCCGTTGCTGTCGGGTTCGACTGGAATATCGTTGGCGCGATGATCCGGAAACGGCTCGTTCTCGTTCGGGACGAGTCGGAGTGACAGCCATTCGTTCGGAACGCCGTCGATCCGCGAAGTGACCCGAACCCGCCCCGTTCGGGACGGGAGTGCGACCGTCGAATCTTCGTTACGACCGAACCGAACGGTCTCCGTTCGACTCTCGTACTTCTCGTGGCTGACCTCGACCTCGACGCTCGAGCCGTCCTCCGTCGGCTCGACCGTGACAGTGCCGTCGCCGTGTTGCTTTAGTTCCGTATCTGGTTCGCCAACGACGTCGACGGTTGCTTCGGGAATCGTCTTCTGTTTTTTCGACTTGCGGGTTGTCGACTCGTCGACGATAGTAACCGTCGTCGGAGAGGTGATCGCGAGGGTGGCGGACGAGCTACGGTGACTCACTTCGACGGGCTCGGACGAATGGGAGCCGTCCGTCGCCCACAGCTTCCACACGCCCCGTTCCGGGAGCGGAACCGGTCCGCTTCCGTTCTCGACGCGTTCCTTACCGCCGAGGCTGCTATCGCTCGCGTGTTCGTACTTGACTGTCACGTCTTCGTCGATATCCCGGGTTCCGTCGGTGATCGTGACGGTTGCCGTGAATCCCGGCTCTTCGGGCTCCGGACTCGAGCCGAACCGCCGGTAGGTCGCTGGCGCGACGATCGTTCCGAGGAGGACGGCGATCCCGCCGAGGAGGTGCTCGATAGAGAAGTCGTTGATCGGATCCAGTGAAATATCGTTCAGGTAGAAGACACTGATCGTCGCCGCAGCCGTCAGACAGAGGCCGATGACTGCGAAAAGTGCGAGATTCACTGCCGTTGCAGCCCTGAATTTGCTGCCGACGGCACCCAGGCTGGTTCCGATAACCAGCGAGAGGACCAACGGTGCGACGAGCGCTAGTTCCTCGATGGACGGCAGTGACAGTCCGTCGTCGAGTTCGGACGTCTCGACCGTCGCGACGCCCGCCGCAGTCTGTAGCAGAAGTTCGTCGCCGGCATCCTTTCCCTCGATCTCGAGTTCGAGCTGTCCGTTCTCGCCGATCTCGCCGCCGGCGTACGTGTAGTTCTGACCCTCGACCGGTTCGGGGACGACAGACGTGACCTCGAGTCCGGCGACACCCTGCTGGAACTCGAGTGTGTTCCCGTCGACGGACGCCGTGAGTGCGAACGGACCGGGGTACTCGAGATTGTCCTCTTCGACGACGGTTTCGTCGTCGGAGTTGGTCACGGTGATCGAAACGCTGTCGCCGGGTGACAGCGAATCGAGTCCGTACACGCCTGGTCGGAGCCGTTCGGTAGTATCGGCGCCCTCTACGTCCACGTCGTACTCCTCTCCGCCGAGCAGCGGGTGCCAGACGGCGAGCTGACCGTCGACGGCCCGGATATCTGCTTCGAGAGGGAGTGTCCCGCCGTCTATCTTCTCGCCGTCGCTCGTTCGAACCTCGAGTTCGATCTCGTCACCGGGTTCGACGTCGGGGGGCCCGTCGTACTCGATGGCAAGCTGGTTTCCGTTGACGACGGTCGCCTCGAGTGGGTCGTCGTCGGAGGCGGTAACGGTGACGTTGATTTCGTCACCCGGTTCCAAGCCGGTCGTTTCGGAGCCGTTCAACGGCACGCGGAGTACGTCGGTCGCGTTCTCGTCGTCGCCGGCCCCGTCGATCCAGACTGGCACGTCCTCGTCGAAGGAGACGTCGTACGACGGTGCGGTTTCGTTCTCGGCTGTGTCTTCTCCCCCGTCGTCAGCCGCTGCAACGCCCGGGGCGACTGCGCCGGCGAGCGCGAGCGCCACGACGACGGCGACCACGACGAGGCCCGCTCTCACGACAGTCGTTCGAACGTCGGTTGTGTGTTGTGCGTCCATGGCTCGTCACTCCGCGTTCCGGTCGACGTACGACTCGAGGTTGTCGACGATGCGATCCAGTTCGCTCTCGCTGAGGTCGCTCTCGCCACGGCCACCACCGGCGAGACTGTCGCCGAGCATCTCGAACTCGTCCCAGGAGTGCTCGAGCAGCGGGTTCAGGTCGAAGCCGCCGAGCAACAGCAGGACGTCGACGTCGCTTCCGCGGCCCCGTTTCGGCGTGAGGCTGGCCTGTCCAGCGACGTTGATGTCGTGTTTCTCCGTCCAGTCGCGGAAGGCCCCGTAGACGTCTGGTTCGGTAATCGCGTCGTTCTCGATCATGCTCTCGGGGGCGCGAACGATCGCGTATGCTGCCTGCGTCGTGCCGACGTCCATCGGCACGTACGTGTTCCCTGCGGCCTGGTCGAGCATGTACTCGAGTTCGTACACTTCGCCGTTGAGGTCCGTCGCGACCGCTGGCGTGAAGTGGTAGGCGTCCATCTGGGACGGGATCGTCACGTAATCTTTCACGTCGATCACGCTTCGGGTCTCGCGGCCGGCGCCGATCATCAGGTCGACCGCGGTGATGATCGCGTCGTTGATCGAGTCGTAGTGACGGCCGTTGCCGTTCTCCTCGTCGTCGAGGTGGGAGTTTGCAGCGAGCAGGACCATGTCGGCGTTCTGTCCGCCATCGTCGACCCGGAGCAGCCGAGAGAGCCCACAGACCGCGTTGAAGTGTCGCTGCGGCGGCTCGGTGTAGTAGGGCCAGACGCCGAAGGCAGTGTGGATCACGCTGTCCATCCACTCTTCGGCCGCGCCGTCGTCGTCCAGGTCCTCGAGACCGTGTTTGAACTGGTCGACGACGTAGGGAATCGACCCGTTTCCGGTACCGCCGCCGAGCGTGGCGACGTGCATGAACGCGTCGGCGTGTCCGAAGTTGTCCTTGATCCGGTTGACGATCCGATCGAGGCTCTCGCGGGCACAGGCCTCCCCGTTCGGGAAGAAGTTCCCGGCTCCCTGCTGGGAACCGAATTCGAGGGCGTACGATCCCATCATCTCCTCCTCTCCCTGTTCGTCGTGTAACTGCTCTCGCATCCGGTCGATCGTGTTCCGGAGGTCCGCCCGGTTCGTGTTCATCACCAGGATCCGGTCGTCGATTCCCGGATTCTCTGTTCGGTCGAAAAACTGCGACGTGATCCGTCCGCCACCCTCTCCCGAGGCGATGACGCTCCATCTCGTAAACGTGTCCGTTGGTGCCATGTTACTGTATCTCGATCGCTGTTTCGGTGGTCGTCACGCTGTGCTCCGTCTCGTCGATCGTCGCGATCACATCCCGGATAATCGAGTCGGACACCGGTGCCGAGAGGAAGTTCTGTCTGAGTTCGTCGAAGGGAAGTCGATCACCCGACTCGACGTTGTACTCGAGAACGTTCGTCAACTCCCGCTCGAGTTCTTCGCGGTCGTAGACGACGATTTCGTCGCCGTCCCGGTAGACGTCGTACTCGGTACGCTCGCTCCATGTCGCGAGCAGACACGGCGCGTGTGGGTCTCGCACCGGGAGGTCCATCGTCGTCGAGACGTACCCTTCCTCGTCGAACAGGTCCTCGAGGTGGGGCCGCATCTCCGGGAGCACCTCCTCGATGTCCGTATCGAGGTCTCCACAGAGTTGCTCCTGGAGGCTTCGCTCGGTGAACTCGAGGTCGATCTCGGTGCCGTCGTCGATCTCAATCTCCCGTTCGACGATGCCGAACGCCTCGTCGCCCGGATCGGCGACGAGCGTGTGGGTGCCCGCGGGCACGTCCTCGAACGTTATCGTGCCGGCGACTCGCGTCTCGACGGTTTCGGTCGCCGCGTAGCCGCCGGTCAGTTCGATCGTCGCCGTCCGGACGTCGCCGCCGCGTTCGTACGCGACGTCGACGGTGAGTTCGTACGTCTCGACGTCGCCACGTCGAAGGACGGGCACGTCGGGATCGAACTCGACGCCCTCGTTCCGACGGAAGTAGAGCCCGAGGAACTGGTCTGCGTGGCGCATCGGCAACTCCTCGCCGGTCACTTCGCCCTCGCGCTCGAGCGTCTCCTCGATCGTCTCGGCGACGTCGTCGTAGGCGTCGACGACCGCCGCTTTGGTGCTCGCCGTCTCGAGGGCCTCGACCAGTTGCGTCGCGACTTCGCTCCAGCGGTCGGTAAACGCCTCGAGATCGCCGATTTCCTCGAGTTCGTCGACGAAGCGTTCACCGACGACCGACGGCTCGCTGTAGTAGCCCGACGGGAGATCGGCGTCTCGGAGCGTCTCCACGTCGTCCGCGAGGTCACCTTCCATCGCGGCGATCACGTCGACGCACGTCCGGCGCAGGTCCGCGCGTGGCCGACTCAGTTCCGCCAGATCCAGCGCCGAGTCGAGTTCCTCGACGGTCGACTCGATGCGATCGATCTCGTCGACGTAGTCGGCGTCGACGTGGGCGTCGACTCCGGTCCGATCGACGGCGTCGATCAGGGACCGCAACGTCTCGCGTTCCTCCTCGAACGACCCGGAGAACTGATCGCGAAGCCGGTCCCGCGCCTCGAGGATCGATTCGACGGCGTCGTCGAACGCGTCTTCGTCGAGGGCCTCGCGTGCGTCTTCGAGGTCGCGATCGATGGTGTCCGCGTCGTCGGGACGAACGTCTCCCCGCCCCATCTCGCGGACGGTGCCGATCGCGTCCTCGAACGATTCCGTCGCCTCCGTCCGGAGGGCCTCGATCGCGTCTCGACACTCCGGCACCGAGGCTTCCCGCTCCGGATCGAGTTCGGGATAGGCGTCGTGGTCGGCGTCTGCGAGGTCGACCTCTTCCAGGCGCTCGAGTGCAGCCTGGATTCGCGATCGTTCGCCGGCACCGAACTCGCGGAACGAAGACGCAACGTCATCCTCGAGGGTCTCGATCTCGGTCGATAGCCGTTCGAACTCCTGGAGGTCGCCGTTCTTGACGCCCTTTCCGAGGTCGAACGCGCCCGACTCGAGGTCGACGGTGACGCCCTGCGTCTCGAAGTCACCCGCGATCGACTCCATCCGGGCGTCGACGCCAGGATTCCAGTCGGCGTAGGCGCTCTCGAGGCTGTTTACCCGTCGAACGCACTGCTGGAACTCCTCGGCGACCGACCGGGCGCGGGTGCGGACGAACTGCTGTTCGCTGGTGCCGCTGCGGGCGACGACGCCGCGGACGTACAGCGTGATCCCGGTGACGACGACCAGCGGGATGCCCACGAGCACGAACCAGGTCGCGGCCTGTGAGCCGGACCAGACGAAGATACCGGCACCGAGCGCCGCCGCGAGGACGACGAGTCCGCCGATTCCGGCGGCAGTCTTCCCGTTCCCGTTCATCGGATCACCCCCAGCAACTCGACGTCGACTCCGAAGTGGAGAACGAAGACGGCGATTCCCGCTATTGCGAGGACGAGTCCGAGCAGGATCGGCAACAGTGCCGTCTTCCGGTCGTAACTGACGTCCCGGCTCAGCTTCATCTTCTCGTCGACGCGCCTCGCGGCGATCAACGGCAGTGCAGCGCCGGCGACGGAACCGACGAGCAGGCCGCCGAGAAGCGGCCCGAACAGAGCGATCTGAACCGTCGATTTCGGCTCGTTGCGCTCGCTCTCTACCGCATCCACGTACTCGTCTGTCGCGTTCGCGAGCGCCTCGGTTCGCTGAGTACGCTGTGTGTCGATCGTCTCGATCACACCGACCGTCCCCGTCGCGTTCCCCGCTTTCGTCTCGCTTCGTAGGTAATTCACGAACGCAATCTCGTCTTCGGTCATGTTCTGGTTCCGGTCGTCGAGGCGCTCGAGCGTCGCATTCGCGTTGTCCAGCGCTTCCTCGAAGTTCGTCTCGTCGTCTTCGATCGCTGCGATCGACTCGTTCAACTGATCGATCTCGTCCTGAAGGCGGTCCGACGACTCGAGATACTGCTCCTCGTGAGACTCGTACTCGCCGTCGCTTTCCGTGATCCAGTCGACGTCCTCGAGTTCGGAACTGTCTGCCGCGACAGTGCCGCCGACGATGGCGATTCCGACCGCTAGTACCGTCACGAGAATCAGGGCTCGCGTCGCACTAGTCATGTAACCGCCTCCTGATCTGTCGGTTCTTGTGCCAGTAGGTGAGAGCGCTCGCGACGACGAGTCCGACGCCGAGACCGATCAGGAGTCCGCCAGCGGCGACGAATAGTGGATCGGCCGCGAGTTCGAGTGTCGTCTGTGCTCGGTCGGTCGCTCCGGTAGCGTCTCCGATCGGTGATTCGGCCGCTGCGACGCCGACGAAGCCGAGACACGCCAGCGCGACTGCGAGCGTTCTGGTCGTAGCCCGTCGTAGCCTCCGTTTCATGCCAGCAACTCCTCCGTCTCCGTCTCGTAGGCGTCTGCGGCCGCTTCGATCTCCT
Source organism: Natronobacterium texcoconense (assembly GCF_900104065.1). Lineage (NCBI taxonomy): Archaea > Methanobacteriati > Methanobacteriota > Halobacteria > Halobacteriales > Natrialbaceae > Natronobacterium > Natronobacterium texcoconense. The sequence goes on from NZ_FNLC01000007.1 coordinate 117,618, forward strand.
CGAGGCGGTCGATGTCCTCACGCCGGTAGGTCAGTAGCGTCGTCACCGACGCGAGGTTCCGGTCGCTGAGTGCGACGCCGAGATTCACTTCGCTCAGTCCGCAACTGCGCTCTAAGAACTCCTTGACCGTTCCCGTCTCGATACTGTACGGTCCGGCCTCGAGGTTCGCGCTCGGAGCCCTGACGAGCGAGATGGCCTTCTGTGCGTCGTCGACGTCCGCGTTCGCGAGCGTCTGTTTCGACGCCGACAGCCGGGACAGCGCGGCGCTGTCGATCTCTCGCTTGCCGACGAACGGCAACAGGTAGCCCGGCAACGATCGGGTCATCGTCACCGATCGTCCGATCGCGCCGTACCCCGGCTTCGAGTCGTCGGTGCCGACGCCGAACGACAGCGAGGTTACGATGTCCCGAACGTCGATGTCGGGTGTGTCGATTCCCTCGACCTCGCTCGCGTCGACGCTGCTGAGCATCGGGCCGGCGACCATGTCGTGGATCGCCGCCGCGACGTACTCGTTGTACTCGCCGAACTCGCCGCCGGCGGAGTCGAGATACGAGATGCGCTGGTTGTCGACGAGGATGATGCCGTCGACCTCCTCCTCGAGCCGATTCAGGCCGTAGCGGGCGTTCCAGGCCTGTCGGCCGGCGGTCGTCTCCTCGTCGTCGGAACCGCTGCTCCCCTGCATGTTCGGCAGGATGGCGACGGCGATGATCTTCGTGTTATCGTCCGTGAACGCCTTGATCTCCCGTGCGAGGTGTGGGCTGATGCCACAGCCGGTTCCACCGCCGAGTCCGAGAAAGAGGAAGGCAAACTGGATCGTATCGGACCGGCCGCGGTCGGCCGCGTTGCCGCCGGATTCGTCGTACTCCGACTCGAAGCCGCGCTCGAACTTCTCGCTGAAGATCGTCTGTAGCTCCGAGGTGTGGTCGTCCATCACCTCGTCGGCCGCGGCGGGGTTGCGCCCGAAGCCGCCGGTAACCATCTCCTCGAAGCCGGGTTCGGTTCCCTGAACCAGGCCGTGCTGTTCCGCGATGCCGTACTGATCTTCGGCGGGCACGTTCGACAGGTTCTGGAGGTCCCGCATCGTCGAGTTAAAGACCAGCGGTCGACCGAGCGTCGAGATGTCGGTCGATTCGAACAGCCCTAACATCGAGTCGTCGGTATAATCGAAGATCGCATCGACGATCGCTCCCCCTGCCTGTCCCGCCCCTACGAACAGGTATGTCATTTGAGTTTCAACTGATTATGTATTTCACACACAAAATAATTGATAGACGATACACGTTTCGACGGTAGGTAGTAATCGAGTATCACCTAATAAAGATATTGGCTGTTGCTGTTATCTCGTTCTATTCGGACGTTTGGGCGTTAGTTGTGTGGTTTAGAGAAGTAATATATTCGGGTGGGTTCCGGGTTTCTATTCTCGAGAAAAGACATATGTGGAAACTAATAGTTGTCCGGCCCGTGGAAAACACAATAATACTGGTACGTTTTTCAGCGTAGCCGGAACGTGACTGCGGGACTATCCTCGAAGTCGCCGAAGCATGACGCTGTACTCGTTGCGGTCGTACAGCTGTTCGACGTACGCCAGCAGTTCGTCCGCGGCGGAGAGGAGGCCGACGGCTCGTTCGGGACGTTCGCTCTCGAGTTGCATCGCTTCCTGCCGGAGGTCTCTGGCCAGCGAAAGGAAGTGGTTGGGAATCGTGTGGTTGTGGTCCGCTCGAACGTTGACGTACTCGTCTTCGATCGTCTCGATACGGGATTCGACGTCCGCCGCCAGCCGGCCCACGTCACTCGGCTGGTCGGCGGAACGGGCCCGTGCCAGCCGTGGCAACAGCGTCCGATCGTAGAACGTACACTCCTGATACACCGCGTACAGTTGTACGGCGTCGCCGTTCCGGTCGACCATCGCCTCGAGTTCCCGGATTCGATCCACGAGATGGCGATAGGTCGCCCCGTCTCTGTCCTGAAGCTCCGCCTCGAGCGAGTCGAGTCGCCGGCGGACGTCACGTTCCCCGATGTCGTCGATGCCCTCGAGCGCTTCTGCCGTCTCGAGTACCTCGATTGCGTCCTGCAGGACGTCTTCGACGCGCTCGCTCGTTGCGGACGGATCAGAAAGCGTCCGACACAGCCGTATCGCGAGATCGGAATCCAGACGTTCGCGGTTCGCGATCGTTTCGGCAGCCCTCGTCGCAGGGTGTGATTCCGGCTTCGAGTCTCGTCTTCTACCCCGGTCACGTTCCGATCGAGAGCTGTCGTCAGCGCCAGTGTTCGTGTCGTTCGTCATGGTTTTCGTGTCGTCGAATCGCCGTCTCTCTCGTTCGATTCCGAACTCCGGTGAGCGAAGCCCGCTTTCCGCTGCTGACGGTGGTCGCGTGCTCGGCTCGGTCTATCCCATGTTCTCCCGGCCCAGACAGGAGAACAGCGCCTCCACGTGTTCCCACGCGTCACGTACGTTCTCGGCCTGCTGGGTGTTACCCTCCTGTTTGAGCGTCCGGGCGTGGTCGTACATCTCCTCGAGCGACGGCATCTCCGGGTTCCACAGCGTTCCCCAGAGGTAGACGTCGTCGAGGTAGGGGGTAACGAGCTGTTTGACGTGGACGTCGACGGCCTCGATGCCGCTGACGCTTTCCGCGTCGAGGAACTGCTCGTCGGCGATGATACTCGAGAGGGTGCCGTCGGAGACGAACTCGGTGACTTCTTCCATCTTCTCCTCGGGGCCGTAGACGAGGAAGGTGCCGCCCCAGGCCGTCGTCGGGTCGAACTCCGCGAGTTTGTTCTGGAACAGTGCGTTCCGGACGAGAATCTCGAGTTTCGACTCGTCGAACGAACTGGCACGCGACCGTCCGAGGACGGGCGCGAGGATCACCGCTGGCGTGAACTCGCCGTCCGGATCGCGCTCGTACTTGTCCTGGACCGGTCGGAAACTGTCGGCAGGGTCGAATACGTCACCCTTGATCGACATGTTCGCATCCCGGTCGAGGAACTGCGGCACCGACGACATGGTAAACGCCTCGAGGAAGGCGACCAGCGGCCGGTTGATCTCGCGGTACTGTGGCGGGTTGTACTCCTCGAGGCGGTCGATCCGCGGTCGGATGTCCGCCTGGGCGTCCTCCAGCCGGTTGTTGTCGAAGGGGATGATCGCGTCGACCGTCCGGGAGGCTCGAGCTAGCCCCACGACGCCGTTTACCTTCGCCCGGCCGCCGAACTCGGAGTACTCGGTCCCTTTCGAGGGGATGACGATGCTACTGAAAAGCGGCTTCGGGACGACGAAGTCGTCTTCCAGGACTTCGTTACGAACCTTTTCGGCGAGGACGGGCGTCGAGCCACAGCCAGTCCCTTTCGTGACGCTGTGGACGAACATGATCGCCTGCGAGTCCTGGATCGTCTGTGGCTTGAGATCCCACCGCTCCCGGAAGGGGTTGCCACCGTCCGCGAAGTCGGCCTCGACGAGGTCCTTGCCGATGTCCCACCGGTAGCCGGCACCGGCGTAGTCGTGTTTCCCCTGGCCGATGATGCAGTTCGAGAGGAGGTCGTGTCGGCTGTACTCTTTCTCCTCCTGGGCGTAGTAGGTCTGCTCGAGTTCGCTGACGTTGGTGTTCAGCGGGCCGTATCCCGCGAGTCCCCCGTTCCAGATGCGGGCGCGACGTTCGTTGTTTTCCTCGAGGGTCTCGCGTCGGAGCAGTATCGCGTCGAGGATGTTGTTCCCCGCACCGCCGACGCCGATCAGGAACCACTTCTTCCCGTAGGAACTGTCCATCAGGTCGTCGGTCGGCTGTTCGGTCCCTGACGGCCCACCTGTCGCTCCCGCTCCGTCAGTTCCGGGCGTTCCGCTGTGATTCCGGGCCGAATCGTCGGGCGGAGACTCGTCGAACACCTCCGCTTCTAGCTCCGGATACACTTGCTCGACCGATGCCGGTTCGTCCCCGTGTGCGAGTCGAACGTGTTCGACGAGCGAGCCGCCGTCCCACTCGTTCGCTCGCTTCATACAGATTTTACAGATGTTGGCCATGTCTTCAGTTACCGTAGCCGTTCGTCGGAACTATCTAAAGTATTACGTGTGAGTGGAACTGCGAACGCAGTACTCACGAACTGTCTCGATAGCGTCTTTTTGCCGCCCCTATCGTTCTAACCATTCATTTCACATGTCTGTCGGCGAACCGGTCACGGATCGTCTCGAGTCCCGCAGCGACGTTCGTCCGCTCGTCGAACTCGATCTCGAGAAAGCCCGGCGGCGCGTCCTCCTGTAACTCGACGTCGACGACGACGTCGGTCTGGCGTCGACAGAACCGTGCGAGTTCCTCAAGGACTGCCTGCTTCGCGACGGCGTCGGGAAGTCGTCCGGTCTGGCACTCGACGGTGTTGCCGTCGCCGACGCTCTCGAGTTCCCGCAGGACGAACAGCACTTCGTCGGCGACGGACTCGGCCGTCACCTGCTCGCGGGTTCGGTCCCGTGCCGGCGGTTCGTCGGCGGCCGGTGGTGTTCCGTTTTCCGTTCCGTTCTCCGGTTCACTACCGCCGTCCGACCGATTCTCGACGACGATCTCCCGTCCGTCGACTTCGGCGACGACGTCGTACTGCCGCTCGACGACCGGGGCCAGATCCGTCAGCACCGCCACCGGGACGTTCTCGGGAACCCCGACCGTTCCGCCGCCGTGATCGATCGTCCCGACCAGTCCACCCAGGAGATCGACCGTCACCAGCAGGTCGTCGGCCTGTTCGCGACTCTCCTCGAGCGTCCGGGTCGCGTCGTCGAACGCACACCGGTGGAACTGCCGGATCGCCTCCTCGAGTTGCCGTTCGATCCCGAGGACGCCGTCGATTTCGTCGTGTCTGCCCTCGAGGACGAACTCGCCGACGCGCTCGCCGAGGTCACCCTCGAGTCGGTCGGTCAGTTCGCGGACGTCCGCGAGGGCGTCTTCGACCGCTGCGTGTCGCTCGCGAAACGTCTCCTCCTGGCGGTCGACGTACGTCTCGATCTCCCGGCAGTGATCGAACAGCGTCGCGACCGTCCTGGCGGCGTCCCGGACGTACTCCTCGTCCTCGAGGACGTCCCGGGCGACGGCCTCGACGTCGGCGACGTGGATCGTCTCCTCGGACGGCGGAAGCGACACCTCGCGGTACTGACTCGGGAGGTTCACGATCTCGTAGGATTCGCCGAACGACGACGTCACGCCTGGATCGAGGCGGCCGTCGGCGATCGCGTCCTCGATTCCACGACGGAGGTCGCGCTCGAGTCGGTCGATCGCCGCGGTCGAATCGTCGGCCTCGGCCGGGTCGAACTCCCGGACGCGGTCGACCGCGTCGGGTGCGATCGGCTCGAGGCGATCCAGCGTCCCGTCGCCGATCCGTTCCTCGAACTCGACGAGTGGGTCGGTCCCCTCGGTCTGTGTCTCCTCGGTGACGTCGATACTCGTCTCCGCCGGCGACGCCGACCGGCGAGAGTGAATCGCCACCGCCACCGTGCCGCCGGCGACGAGCACGGCTCCGACGAGGGCAAGCGCCGTTCCAGAGGTTCCCACGAATCCGACGACCGTCTCGAGTCGTCCGATATCGCTCACGGCCGAGAGTCCGGTTCCGCCGTCTCGAGCCGCCGCCGACCAGTCGACGAGAGCCGTCCAGTCCACGCCCCAGCGGTCGATCTGCATGTGCCACACCTGCCAGTAGAGGAGTAAAGAAGTATCGGCCTCGGGGGTACACAGCGAATCGAGGAGCTATCGACTCGTTAGATCTGCCGGATCACTCGACCGTTACAGTTCGTCGCTGTTCGACCGGAAGCAGTGGTTCCTCCGGGAACGCGACGCTGACAGTGTACTCGAGTTCCTCGGCGTCGGCACCGAAGACGCCCACGGGAACGGTGTCCGTGTCGCGCAGGTAGGTGTTCGTGCTCGTCATCTCGCGGCCGTTGACGGTTACCGTGATTCCTGCGCGTGCAGGCTCCCCGACGTTCCGGACGGTCACCTCGTGGACCTCGTTCTCGCCCGTATCGATCGTCTCGGGGAACTGGCCCCAGTCCATCTCGAGCGAGGGCAGCGACTGGGCACCCTCGTAGACCTGCTCGGCGATCCCTTCCGAGAGGCCGGCGTCGATCAGCCCGTCGATACCGGCTTCGAGGACGTCACCCGGCGTCGACAGGCCCTCTTTCGCGAGTTTGCTCGCACGGCCGGGTCCGACGCCGTCGATGGCCGTCAGTCCGACCGCGTCCTCGGCGACGCCGTTCTCGACGCGAGCCTCGACGCGGCTCGCGAGGTTCGCCGCTTGCGGACCGACGAATCGGTCGAGGAAGGCTCCGAGCGCAGACAGCAGTCGGGTGGCGTTCCGGCGGATCACCCAGGCGTCGCTTTGCAGTTCCGCGGGCGTCGTCCCGCTCGCTGCCGACCGGAGGATCGCCAGCACCTTCCGCTGGCCGGGCTCTAGGTCCTCGGCGTCCTGACCGACCAGTACCGCGTTCACCGCCTCGCGTTCGTCCTGACGGGCCGAAACCGACTCGAACTCCGTGGCTCCCGCGACTGCCGCGAGGACGTCGCCCGTGTCGAGGTCCCGTCCCGACTCCGCCCGGTCACAGAGGCTCGCAAACGCTGCCGCCGTCTCGAGTCGCAGGTAATACTTCGAGGCGAGCACACCTCTGGGAGTGGCCTCGATCGAGAGGTCGCCGGACTCGCCGGTCTCGACGAATCCGCGTTCGACCAGCTCCTCGAGACAGTCCCGGACGCGGCCCTTGAGGTTCGGGAAGTCGTACGCCTCGGGTTTCGACTGGCCGCGCTCGTAGTAGAAGGTCGTCTCGAGCCAGTCCATCACGTCCTCTAAGTCGGTGATGGTTCCCATCGCGATCTCGGCGTTCAGGTGGGTCTCGAGGCTGTCGGCGAGCCTGGACTCGATCTCCTTGCCCTCGTTCAACAGTCGGCGGTACTTGTCGGCCTCGGCGGTGTCGCAGACGACCCAGCCGTAGCCGACGTCGTCGTACCCCGGCCGCCCTGCGCGACCGAGCATCTGGAGCACGTCGAGGGGGCTCATGTCGACCTCGCCCTCGAGCGGGTCGTGGAGTTTCGTGTCGCGAATGACGACGCAGCGGGCGGGGAGGTTCACGCCCCAGGCCAGCGTCGAGGTCGAAAAGAGGAGTTCGATCGCTCCTTTCTTGAACCACTTTTCGACGAAATCACGGTCGTCTTTCGCGAGGCCGGCGTGGTGGAAGGCGACGCCATCGACGACGGAGTTTCGGAGAGTCGTGTTCTCGATCTCTTCTTTCTCCGAGTGGAAATCGTAGTCGTGGAAGTCGTCCCGGACGTCCATCGGGATGTCGCGTTCGGCGATTTCGTCGCGCGCGGCCTCGGCCGCCCGCACCGTGTCCTGACGCGAGGAGACGAACACGAGCGCCTGGCCGTCCTCCCGGAGGTGGGGTTCGGCGAGGTCCAGCGCCCGGTAGAGGCGTCGATACTTGTCCGCAAAGGAGTTCTCGCCGTGCGTGTAGGTCTTGACACCGGCGTTGAGGTCGACCGGCCGGTACTCCTCGTCGAACTCGAAGGTCGTCTCGTCGGGCGCGTCGAGCCACGCCGCCACGTCGTCGACGTTCGGCATCGTCGCCGACAGCGCGACGACGCGGGGATCACAAAGACGGCGGAGACGGGAGATGGTCACCTCGAGCACCGATCCTCGCCGATCTGCGTCCAGTAAGTGAACCTCGTCGATGACGCAGACGTCGACGTCGGTGACGAAATCGTACCGCCGGGAGTCGTGTTTGCGCGTCGCCGAGTCGAGTTTCTCCGGCGTCATCACGAGGATGTCGGCGTGGCGGGCACGCCGGGGGTTCAGGTCGCGTTCGCCCGTGACGACGTACACCGAGTAATCCAGTTCCTCGAAGCGGTTCCAGTCGTCCTCTTTCTCGTTGGTCAGGGCCCGCAACGGCGCGATAAAGAGCGCAGTGCCGCCGTCGGCCAGTGCCTTGCAGATCGCCAGTTCAGCAAGCGCCGTCTTGCCCGAGGCCGTCGGCGCGCTCGCGACGACGTTCTCCTCGGACTCGAGCAAGGCGGGCAGGGCCTCACGTTGCATTCGGTTGAACTCCTCGAACGCGAACGCGTCGGCAAAGTCGGGTAGAACCTCGGCGACCTCCATCAGACGGATACGGGAAGCGGGCGATGAAAGGCGTTTCCTTCCCGGCCGCGAGCTATCGTAGCCACTGATACGGATTGCTGTAACGATTTACCGGCGCAACCGCGATCGGGCGGCGGCTGCGCCGGAAATGACTTACAGTAAACCGTATGAAAGTCAGTGCACACCCGATCGCACGAAGACCGAGCGGTTCGGAGCGAAGTGAGTGAGAACCCCGAACCGTACGATCGGTGTACAAACGGTTTCAGTTGTTACTATGTGCCGACCGGCTCCGCTCGACGACCTCGCCGAGCTGTTCGTTCAACGCGCCGTTTGCCTGCTCCGGGTTCGGCGTCCGTTCGAACGTCAGTTCGGGATCGCCCGAACCTGCAGTGTAGATCGTCAGATCGCCGTAGCCCAGGATTCGTCCGAAGACGTCCTGCTCGAGGGTCGTGTTCTGGATGCGATCGATGCGAAACTGCGTGACGTCGCGGGAGACGATGCCGCGTTTCTTGTACAGTTCCTCTGAGGTGATCACGTACCGGGTGTTCGTCCAGACGGCGTACTGGACGAGTACGATGGCGATTCCGACGACGACGAGTGCGATACCTACTAGCCCGAGGAGTCCAACGCCGCTGTCGGTGACGCCCCAGGCGACGATCACGAAGCCGACGAGGACGAGCGCCAGTCCGACCGGCACCCTGGCTCCCATCGTAATCGGATGGGGCCGACTCTCCCAGACGACGCCCTCGTCGCCGGAGAGGTGCAGCCAGTCGGGTGTCGTGGAGGGCGTCGGACGGGTCACGGGCCCCCGTATTCCGTTCGCCCCCGTAAAACTATCGTGGGTAGGGAGTAGTTTACCCCTCGAGACGCGCTGTCGGCCTCGAGCGGGCTACTATCCAGCCGTTTCGGTATCTGCCGTCGCTACCTCGGCGGCACGGACGTTCATCCCGTTTGCCGTCTCGTACCAGTAGTAGCAGCCGAGTCCGATCGCGACGACGACGTTCGACAGTGTAACCGCCCAGAAGACGCCGACGACACCCATCCCGAGGCCGACGGCTGCGACGGCCGCGATCGGAAGCCGGACGATCCAGTACTGGAGCAAGGTTGCGACGAGGCTCGTCCGGGTGCGTCGAGCCCCGTTGAACCCTGCCTGCAGGAGGTAGGTCGCACCGATCGCCCAGTAGCCGTACGCGAGGATCTCGAGGTAGCGTGCGGCGACCTCGATTTCGGCGGGCGTCGCGTCGGGGACGAAGAGCACCGACAGCGTCTCGGGAATCAGCCACTGGACGGCACCGACGAGACAGAGCGCCCCGCTCGCGATGGCGACGCCGACCCAGGTCGTCCGGTGGGCCCGCTCCGGCAGTTCCGCGCCGAGACTCTGGCCCACCATGCTCTGGGCGGCCTGCTGGAGTCCCATCGCCGGTACGAACGCGATCGTGGCTACTCGAGCACCGATTGTAAACGCGGCCAGTCCGGTCGCGCCGCCGACGGCCGCGACGAGCCAGATCATCCCGACGCGGGCCGACTGACTCGAGACGTGCTGGCCGGCGGTCGGCCAGCCGACGTCGAGTATTTCGCGCCAGTCGCCGACGTCGAACTCGCAACTGGCCCGCGAGAGGGCGAAGCCGTCGCGCCCGCGGACCGCGAGGCCGATCCCGAACAGCAACGCACAGCCGTAGCCGATCGCCGTCGCCGTCGCAGCGCCCGCGACACCCAGTTCGGGGAACGTCCACCAGCCGAAGATCAGGAACGGGTCGAGGACGACGTTGACCGCGACCGCGACGACGTTGATGTACAGCGCCGCCCGCGTATCACCCCAGCCGATGAATCCTGACTCGAGGGATTCGCTGGCGTTCAAAAGCGGCACCGCGAGCGCGTAGGTTGCCAGATAGATCGCCGCGAACTCGGTGACGGTCTCGCCGGCACCGAAGACGCCGACGATATCGCGCGCGAGGTAGAAGACCAGTACCGCGACGATCGATCCGGCGACGAACCCGAGGACGGTCCCGTTGAACGCGGCCCGCCGGCCGTTCTGGAGGTCGTCGGCACCGACGCGCTGGGAGACGAGCACCTGGGTGCCGACACTGGTACCGATCGAGACGGCGGCCACCAGTCCGAGAAGCGGGAAGTTCAACCCGACCGCGGCGACTGCCTCGAGGCTGTGGCGGCCGAGCCAGAGCGTGTCGATCACCTGCTGGAGTACCTGGACGAGGTTCTGAACGAGCAACGGCGCCGCCAGGACCGCCAGCGTCGTCGGTATCGGCCCGCTGGTAATTTCTTCCCGCTCGAGCCCGAGCATAGGGCCATTGGCTATTAGTAAACAAAATAAAACTTTCGATCGGTCGAACGGTCGATCCGGACCGCTCGTGAGACGACCGCAATCACTTTTCCTTCGGGGGCCCGACGGGTCAGGTATGAGCAGCGCTCGAAAGCCCGACTGGTTGAAGATGCGTCCACCGTCGGGCCGGGAGTTTACCGACATTCGGGAGACTCTCCGCGACCGGAACCTGCATACCGTCTGCGAGGAAGCGAACTGTCCGAACCTCGGGGAGTGCTGGTCGGGCGGCGACGGCGGCGACGGCGGCGGGACAGCCACGTTCATGCTGATGGGCGACCGCTGTTCGCGGGCCTGTAACTTCTGTGACGTCCAGACCGGCGGAATGGAGCCGCTGGACCCCGACGAACCCGCGAACGTCGCCGACGCCGTCGCCGAAATCGGCCTGGACTACGTCGTACTTACCTCGGTCGACCGCGACGACCTGCCCGACCAGGGTGCCGGCCACTTCGCCGAGACGATCCGTGAGATCAAGGATCGCCATCCCGGAATTCTCGTCGAGGTACTCATCCCCGACTTCCAGGGCGAAAAGCACCTGGTTCGGAAGATAATCGACGCCGACCCCGACGTGATCGCACACAACGTCGAAACCGTCGACCGACTCCAGTTCCCCGTCCGGGACCGCCGCGCAGGGTACGAACAGTCGCTGTCCGTACTCGAGCAGGTCGACCGCGAATCCGACATCTACACGAAGACTTCGATTATGCTCGGCCACGGCGAGTACGACCACGAGGTCTACCAGACCCTCGCGGACTGCCGGGAACGTGGCGTCGACGTCGTCACGCTCGGGCAGTACCTCCAGCCCTCGCGGAACCACCTCGAGGTGAAACGCTACGACCATCCCCACAAGTACGAAACCTGGCGTCGGATCGCTGAAGAGGAGTTAGGCTTTCTCTACTGTGCCAGCGGCCCGATGGTCCGCTCGTCGTACAAGGCCGGCGAACTGTTCGTCGAGGCAGTGCTTCGGGAGGGCAAGACCGTCGAGGAGGCACGCGAGGAGGCGCGTGCCGACGCCCGCAGTAGCGTCTAACGCGTTCGGCTCTCGGGACGCTCACAGTCGGTCCTTCCGTTCTCACTCGAGTCGCCGATGAACCAGTCCGTCCGTTTTGCGGAGCTAGCACAGCTGTCAGCGACCCCTGTTCGACGTTCGTCTGTTTTTCCTCGGTACTGCGTGTCGTTCCCTATCGATCGTTGAATTTATCCGGGCTTCGTATTCGTTATGGACAATTGGTCGACGGTCGATGGATTCGCCGGACGGCTCGCAGTCACGTGGGCAAGAATTCCGTTGATAGTAAACTATTTACGAAAATTCTTTAACGCGAGCGATAGTTCGTTGCGACATGCGCAGGTGGGTATACCCGTGAGTACGTTACAGCGTGACCCTCGACAGCGAGTCCAGATCCTCGACGACGACGGTCGAGTACGAGACGACGCCGAGGTGCCGGACCTCTCGGAGGAGAAATTCCTCGAGATGTACGAGCAGATGCGTCTGGCACGGCACTTCGACGAGCGTGCGGTGAGCCTGCAACGCCAGGGGCGGATGGGAACGTATCCGCCGCTGTCCGGACAGGAGGGCGCCCAGGTCGGCAGTGCACACGCCCTGGACGCAGAGGACTGGGTGTTCCCCAGCTACCGCGAACACGGCGTCGGGCTGGTTCGTGGGCTCTCGCTCAAACGTACCCTGCTGTACTGGATGGGCCACGAACGCGGCAATCAGATCCCCGAGGACGCCAACATCTTCACGGTCGCCGTTCCGATCGCGACCCAGATTCCCCACGCGACGGGGGCTGCCTGGGCCTCGAAGCTCAAAGACGAGGAGAAAGCGTTCATCTGTTACTTCGGCGACGGCGCGACCTCGGAAGGCGACTTCCACGAGGGACTGAACTTCGCCGGCGTCTTCGACACGCCGAACGTCTTCTTCTGTAACAACAACCAGTGGGCGATCTCGGTCCCGCGAGAGCGCCAGACGGCGAGTTCGACCCTGGCCCAGAAAGCGACCGCCTACGGCTTCGAGGGCGTCCAGGTCGACGGAATGGACCCACTCGCGGTGTATCAGGTCACTCGCGACGCCGTCGAGAAGGCGAAAAACCCCGACGACGACGAACTCCGGCCGACGCTGATCGAGGCGGTCCAGTACCGTTTCGGTGCACACACGACGGCGGACGATCCCTCGGTCTACCGCGACGACGACGAGGTCGAACGCTGGAAACAGAAGGACCCTATCCCGCGGATGGAAACGTTCCTCCGGAATCACGGCATGCTAGACGACGAACGGCTCGACGCGATCGAGAGCCGGATCGAAGACGACGTCGCCGACGCGATCGACGAAGCCGAGTCGGTCGAACGGCCAGACTCCGAGGAGATCTTCGCACACGTCTACGAGGGAATGCCGAAACGACTCCAGCGACAGCTCGAGTACTTCGAATCGATCCGCGAGACACACGGCGACGACGCACTCCTGGAGGGATAACATGGCTACTGACGCACACGCAGAGACCGATACCGAGCAGACCACCGAGAGTCTCACGCTCGTACAGGCGGTTCGTGACGGACTCGAGACCGAGATGGAACGCGACGACGACGTCGTCGTCATGGGCGAAGACGTCGGCGAGAACGGCGGCGTCTTCCGCGCGACCGAAGGCCTCTACGAGGAGTTCGGCGACGACCGCGTCATCGACACCCCGCTCGCGGAGTCGGGGATCGTCGGCACGGCCGTCGGTATGGCCGCCTACGGGATGCGCCCTGTCGCCGAGATGCAGTTCCTCGGCTTCATCTACCCCGCGTTCGACCAGATCGTCTCCCACGCTGCACGCCTGCGAACGCGCTCGCGCGGCCGATACACCTGTCCGCTCGTCGTCCGAGCGCCGTACGGCGGCGGCATCCGCGCACCCGAACACCACTCCGAATCCTCGGAGGCGATGTTCGCCCACCAGCCCGGACTCAAGGTCGTCGTTCCCTCGACCCCCTACGACACGAAGGGGCTATTGACGAGCGCGATCCGCTCGCCCGACCCCGTCGTCTTCCTCGAGCCGAAACTCATCTACCGGGCGTTCCGCGAGGACGTCCCGACCGGTTCCTACGAGGTACCACTCGGCGAGGCAGCCGTTCGAAGCGAGGGGTCGGACATCTCCGTGTTCACCTGGGGTGCGATGACCCGGCCGACGATCGAGGCCGCCGAAAACCTCGAGGGAGAGATCGACGTCGAGGTCGTCGACCTGCGAACGCTCTCCCCGCTGGACGAGGAGACGATCGTCGAGTCGTTCAAGAAGACCGGTCGTGCAGCCGTCGTCCACGAAGCGCCGAAGACCGGCGGACTGGCAGCCGAGATCACGACGACGCTGCAGGAACAGGCACTGCTCTACCAGGAGGCACCGGTCGAGCGCATCACCGGCTTCGACACGCCGTTCCCGCTGTACGCGCTCGAGGACTACTACCTGCCCGAAGCCGCCCGCATCGAGACGGGCATCCGGGAAGCGATGGGGTTCTAACATGGTCCGTGAATTCAAGCTTCCCGACGTCGGCGAAGGAGTCGCCGAGGGCGAACTGGTCTCGTGGCTCGTCGAAGAAGGCGACACCGTCAGCGAAGATCAGCCGGTCGCGGAGGTCGAGACCGACAAGGCCCTCGTGGAGGTTCCTGCACCGGTCAACGGTACTGTTCGGGAGCGTCACTACGACGAAGGCGACGTGATCCCGGTCGGCGACGTCTTCATCACCTTCGACGTAGAGGGTGAAGCCGACGCCGAGGCTGCGGCTGACACCGGCGAGGAAGCTACGGCCGAGACGGAGGCCGAACCCGCCGGCAGCCCCGGCGCGACCGGCGGCGACACCGACGAAGTCGCGACGCCAACGGACCGCGTCTTCGCGCCGCCACGCGTCCGTCGACTGGCTCGCGAAGAGGGCGTCGACCTCACCGCACTCGAGGGGTCGGGTCCAGGTGGTCGGATCACCGCGGCGGACGTCGAGGCAGCCGCCGGCACCGCGCCAGCGGTCGACACGGCCGAGGCGACGGCCTCGAGCGGCACCGAAGCCGGGGCTGGAGCGACTGAAACCGCCACGAGTGGGGCCTCGAGCAGTGGTGGCGCTGCGACGACCGGGACCTCTCGGGCACCCCAGTCCGCCGAATCGGCCGACCGCGACCGCACCCTCGCCGCACCCGCGACCCGTCGAGTCGCCGAGGAGGAAGGCGTCGACATCGACGCGGTCCCGGCGAGCGAACAGCGCGACGGCGAACCGTTCGTCACGCCCGAGGACGTCCGCGAGTACGCCCAGGCACAGCAGCAGGCCCAGGAAGCGGATCGGCAGGCCGTCGAGGCCGGCGAACCCGTTGCCAAGGGTGCCGAGTTCGCACCCGGCGAACGCGAACGTCGCGAGCCGTTCCGTGGCGTCCGCAAGACCATCGCCGACGCGATGGTCGAGTCCAAGTACAGCGCACCCCACGTCACCCACCACGACGAGGTCGACGTGACCGAACTCGTCGAAACCCGGGAAGAACTCAAGCCACGGGCCGAGGAGAAGGGCATCCGGCTGACCTACATGCCCTTCATCACGAAGGCCGTCGTCGCCGCGCTGAAGGAGTTCCCCGAGATGAACGCGGTCATCGACGAGGAAAACGAGGAGATCGTCTACCGCGACTACTACAACGTCGGCGTCGCCACCGCGACCGACGTCGGCCTGATGGTCCCGGTACTCGAGAACGCAGACGGCAAGGGACTGCTCCAGATTTCCTCGGAGATGAACGAACTCGTCGAGAAGGCCCGCGAACGATCGATCTCACCCGACGAACTGCAGGGATCGACGTTCACGATCACCAACATCGGCGGTATCGGCGGCGAGTACGCGACGCCGATCCTGAACTACCCCGAGTCGGGCATTCTCGCGGTCGGCGAGATCAAGCGCAAACCCCGCGTCGTCGAAGAAGACGGCGAGGAACGGATCGAACCGCGTTCGGTGATGACGCTGTCGCTATCCTTCGACCACCGGCTGATCGACGGCGCCGTCGGCGCACGGTTTACGAACAAAGTGATCGAATACCTCGAGAACCCGAACCTACTACTGCTGGAGTAACCGAGATACCCCTATGACACGACAACCCAACCCGACGGAGGGAGTGTAAATGGTCGTTGGAGACGTCACCACCGGAACGGACGTGCTGGTCGTCGGTGCTGGACCGGCCGGCTACGTGGCCGCGATCCGCGCCGGACAGCTCGACCTGGACGTAACGCTCGTCGAGAAGGACGCCTACGGCGGCACCTGCCTGAACTACGGCTGTATCCCCTCGAAAGCACTCATCACGGCCACCGACGTCGCCCACGACGCCGGCAACGCCGAGGAGATGGGGATTCACGCCGACCCCGCAGTCGACATGGCAGGCATGGTCAGCTGGAAAGACGACGTCGTCGACCAGCTCACCGGCGGCGTCGAGAAGCTCTGTAAAGCAAACGGCGTCAACCTGCTTGAGGGCACCGCCACGTTCGCCGACGAGAACACCGTCCGGATCTCCCACAGCGGCGAGGGGCAGGGCTCGGAGACCCTCGAGTTCGAACACGCCATCGTCGCCACCGGCTCGCGCCCGATCGAGATTCCGAACTTCTCGTACGACGACGAACCCGTGTTGAGTTCGAAAGACGCGCTCGACCTCGAGTCCGTCCCCGAGTCGCTGGTCGTCGTCGGTGCCGGCTACATCGGCATGGAACTGGCGAGCGTCTTCGCCAAACTCGGTACCGACGTCACCGTCGTCGAGATGCTCGACTCGGTCCTGCCGGGGTACGACGACGACCTCAAACGCCCCGTCAAGCAACGCGCAAACGACCTCGACATCGAGTTCGAGTTCGGCTACACCGCTTCGGAGTGGGAAGAAAACGGCGACGGCATCCGCGTCACCGCCGAACCAGCGGAGCAGGCCGCCACCGACGGTGGAGCCGAGGCAGTCGAGGCCGACACGCTCGAACTCGACGCCGAGAAGGTGCTGGTTGCCGTCGGTCGACAGCCAGTCTCGGACACGCTCGGACTCGAGGAGGCCGGCGTCGAGACCGACGACCGCGGCTTCATCGAAACCGACTCGCGTGCGCGCACGAACGTCGATCACATCTTCGCCGTCGGCGACGTCGCCGGCGAGCCGATGCTCGCTCACAAGGGGAGTGCCGAAGGACAGGTCGCCGCAGAGGTCATCGCCGGCGAACCCGCTGCGATCGACCACCAGGCGATGCCCGCAGTCGTCTTCACCGATCCCGAAATCGCGACCGTCGGCATGACCGAATCCGAGGCCGAGGACGCCGGTTTCGAGACGGTGACCGGCGAGTTCCCGCTGCGAGCCAGCGGTCGCGCACTCACGATGGACGAGTCCGACGGCTTCGTCAAGATCGTCGCCGAAGAAGAGGAGGGATACGTCCTCGGTGCCGGCATCGTCGCTCCCGAAGCCTCCGAACTGGTGGCCGAACTCGGTCTCGCGATCGAACTCGGAGCGACCCTCGAGGACGTCGCCTCGACCGTCCACGCCCACCCGACGCTGTCGGAGTCGGTCATGGAAGCCGCCGAGAACGCGCTCGGCCACGCGATCCACACGCTGAACCGGTAACCGCCTCTCCTTTCGTTTCGGTCCGTCGCATTTTCACTTAAGTACCTCAGCCGATCAGGTTCGGGTGTCTTCTCGCACCGTAGGAATGTACTTGATAACCCTTCATTAGGCGGAGTCAACGATCGAACGAACTCATGACGAACGATTCCTCTACTCTCGACCGACGGACAGTTCTCTCGATTGCTGGAACCGGTGCAATCGGATCACTCGCGGGCTGTCTCTCGATGATAACCGGTGACGGCTCGGAGTCGAACCCGACGGGTGACGACGACAGCGACTCCGACGACGAGGCGGACGAACCCCTGACCGACTACCAGTACACGGCACCACCACAGATCGTCGACGTCTCCGAACAGGGCTACGAGTCGACGCTACGGACCGTCCCGGCCCGCCACGAGATCGTCTCCGAGGAAGGGGCTAGCGGCCCCGTCGAACTCCCCGAAGTGTGGGCCTGGCAAGCCGACGACCTCGAGCCGTCGGTCCCTGGCCCGATATACCGGATGCAGGAAGGCGACACGTTCGAACTCACCTACGATAACAGCGACCACGACCGCCCACACACCGTCCACGTCCACGCCGTCGGCAAGAGCTGGGAGGACGACGGCGCACCCGTTACCAACCGCGACCAGGTCGACCCCGGCGAAAGCCACACCTACGTCCTCGAGGCAGATACCCCCGGAACACACGTCTACCACTGTCACTACCAGACGCACAACCACCTCGACATGGGGATGTACGGCATCCTCCGCGTCGACCCCGAAGACTACCAGCCACCGGACCGGGAGTACTTCTTCACGCTCCGGGACTGGGACACCCGCCTCCACGACCGCGAAGCCGGCGGCGGCTCCGACTACGATCCCGTCGAGCGATCCTCGGACACCTACACGCTCAACGGTCGCAGCGCGCCGACGACGTTCCACCCAGAACTCGGCACGCCGCTGATCGTCTCCCAGGGCGAGACGATGCACCTCCACGTCGCCAACAATGGCTACGAATCCCACCCCTTCCACACCCACGGCCATCAGTTTACGGTCGTCGAGAAAGACGGCTCGCCGATCCCCGAGGCAGCACAGTACAGGGAAGACGTGATCAACATCGGCCCCGCAGAACGGTACACCCTCGAGATCGAGGCCGACGCCGACCCCGGAATCTACCCAGCCCACTGCCACAAAGTCCACCACGTCACGACCGAAGGACGATACCCAGGCGGAATGGCAACTGCGATCGTCTACGAAGAAGCGATGGAAACCGAAGAGTTCGCGGAAATAATGGACGACGCCGGATTCGAGGGATAGAACGAGCGCCGATTCTTACTGGACGTACAACGAGTACGCGATTACGACGAACCCCGCGAGTACCAGCACGCTCTCGAGCAGGATTCCGGCCGCAAGCGGCACCTCGAGTATCTCGTACAGCATTCCTGCCAGCACGAGTCCCAGCGTGACGAGTCCGAAGCCAAGCGCGAGCAGACCGAGCGCCCGCTGTCTCGTCCGCCGATAGGCCTTGAACGCAAAGTACGTGATGACGCTCCCGACAACGAGCACGAGCGTCTTGACGACCGCTAGCGCGAGCGCGATCTCCATCGTTACCGTCTCGTGTGGACTCATGTTTCCTTTCGCACCTCCGACCACAGCTCGGCGAGTCGCTCGTCCGCTGTCCGGGCCGGCCGCTCGATCTGGACCGTAAGCTCCCGGTCTTCGTCCAACGACAGCGTGATATCCTCGAACGCGACCGCGTACTTGCTCGCGTGATGACCATCGCGACGAATCTCCGTCGTCTCCTCGAGCAACGTCGAATCCGTCAACAGCTCGAGTTTCCGATACAGCGTCGACTGCGGGATGTCACACTCGTTCGTGAGCTCAGAGGCCGTCATAGGTTCCTCGAGATTCCGGATAATCTCTCGGCAGTCGGGGTCGTCGAGCGCAGAGCAGATGTCCTCCGCCGACGGGGTCGACTCCGAAGCGATCGGGTCCCGGACCATTCGTACGACCGTTGTAACGCACGTGGTTTATTGGCATCGATGCGCCCTCGCGCTGAGGGCCACAAACGCTATACTGGCGAACGCGTTCGGCTCCACGACCGTTTTCCCCGCCCGACGCTCCTCCCGCGACCACCCGACACCGTCTGCCCTCGACCCACAGACCGAACGGTTCTTGCACGTCCGCGCTCGAGTGCGAACGCGCGGGTCTCATCCGGCCAGACTGCGTCTGCAAGGGCGGGATGACCGGCCGGCCTCCGCCCGTGCGATATCTGGATTACTCGAGCAGTACCTCGTTTATTAGTGTGAACTACGTGAAACGAACGTGGAAAATCGTGGCATGGTATCGGGTTCCGATATGGAACTGGTCCGACGGTCTTATATATGTACCCGCTATTTCGTAATAATGCGAACGACGTGGCGCACTCGTCACGTCCCCTCCGGCCGGAAGGCACGGAGGTAGGCACGACATCCGATCTCCCTGTTTCGTATCGGGGCATCGTAATATCAACTAACTCAT
>NZ_FNLC01000008.1 GCF_900104065.1 Natronobacterium texcoconense
ACGCGCTTCAACCCAACAAGGGTTCGTCTGAAACTCCATCTCCCGTGTCTCGCCGATTAGTTGTTCCATGCTTCAACCCAACAAGGGTTCGTCTGAAACCATGTCGAATTTTCGGGCTATCGTCTCGCTATGGAGGGATTACGAAAAAGTGTTTCCGTCGACCCGCAATACCCGCAAACTCCCCTGGGGTCGATGGAACCAACAAGAGAAAATACACGAACGTGCATATAGAAACCCATTTACCGGCCGACTTTCATCACCTAGATGAATGAGTCTTGCCGATTCGGACCGCGAACTCGTCGTCGAAGAGCTGGGCCGGGAGCCGACTCCGGCGGAGGCGGCGCTGTTCGAGAACCTCTGGAGCGAACACTGTGCGTACCGCTCCTCGAGACCCCTGCTGTCGGCCTTCGAGAGCGAAGGAGAGCAGGTCGTCGTCGGGCCGGGCGACGACGCGGCGGTCGTCGCCTTGCCGTCGGCTGACGCCGACGGCGATCGCGCCAGTGGGCACGCAGACGACGAGACCTACATCACGATGGGGATCGAGAGCCACAACCATCCCTCCTACGTCGACCCGTTCGACGGTGCCGCGACCGGCGTCGGCGGCATCGTCCGCGACACCCTCTCGATGGGAGCCTACCCCATCGCGCTCGCGGACTCGCTTTACTTCGGCGGGTTCGACCGCGAACACTCCAAGTACCTGTTCGAGGGCGTCGTCGAGGGAATCAGTCACTACGGGAACTGTATCGGCGTCCCCACCGTCGCGGGCAGCGTCGACTTCCACGAAGACTACGAGGGCAACCCGCTCGTGAACGTCGCCTGTATCGGCCTCACCGACGAGGACCGACTCGTCACCGCCGAAGCACAGGAGCCAGGCAACAAACTCGTCCTC
Source organism: Natronobacterium texcoconense (assembly GCF_900104065.1). Lineage (NCBI taxonomy): Archaea > Methanobacteriati > Methanobacteriota > Halobacteria > Halobacteriales > Natrialbaceae > Natronobacterium > Natronobacterium texcoconense. Next base: position 890 of record NZ_FNLC01000008.1, read on the forward strand.
GTGGGCAATGCGACCGGCCGCGACGGACTCGGTGGCGCCTCTTTCGCCAGCGAGGACCTCTCGGAGGACGCCGAGACCGAAGACCGGCCCGCGGTCCAGGTCGGCGACCCCTACGCCGAGAAGCTGCTGATCGAGGCCAACGAGCAACTGATCGAGGAGGACCTGATCGAGTCCGCCCGCGACCTCGGCGCTGCCGGACTGGGCGGTGCCTCGAGCGAAATGGTCGCCAAGGGCGGCCTGGGCGCACACATCGAACTCGAGCGGGTCCACCAGCGCGAGCCGAACATGAACGCCCTCGAGATCCTGCTCGCGGAGTCCCAGGAGCGGATGTGTTACGAGGTCGAACCGGAGAACGTCGACCGCGTCGAGGAGATCGCCGAACGGTTCGACCTGGGCTGTTCGGTCATCGGCGAGGTGACGGAAGGAAATTACACGTGCGAGTTTGAGCGCGAGACCGTCGTCGACGTCGACGCCTACTTCCTCGGCGAGGGCGCGCCGATGAACGACCTCGAGAGCGAAGAGCCGGAACAGCCCGACACCGATCTCCCCGAGGTCGACGTAGAGGACGCGTTCGAGACGGTCGTCTCGAGTCCGAACACGGCCTCGAAGCGGTGGGTCTACCGCCAGTACGACCACGAGGTCGGCGTCCGGACGAGCGTCGGACCGGGCGACGACGCAGCTATCGTTGCGATCCGAGAGGCCGAACAGGGACTCGCCATCTCCTCGGGCGCTGCCCCCAACTGGACCTCGACGGCTCCCTACGAGGGCGCTCGGGCGGTTGCACTCGAGAACGCGACGAACGTCGCGGCCAAGGGCGCGACGCCGCTCGCGGCAGTCGACTGTCTCAACGGCGGCAACCCCGAGAAATCGGACGTCTACGGCGGCTTCCAGGGCATCGTCGACGGCCTCGCGGACATGTGCGCGACGCTCGACGCGCCCGTGGTCGGCGGCAACGTCTCGCTGTACAACGACTCCGTCTCCGGTCCGATTCCGCCGACGCCGACGCTCGCGCTGGTCGGGACGAAAGACGGCTACGACGCGCCGCCGCTGTCGGTCACCGCCGACGAGGACGCCGAGACGCTGCTGCTGGTCGGCGACCTCGCTCTCGAGGCCGACGACTTCGCTCTCGGCGGGTCGGAGTACCTCGCCCGGTTCGACGGCAGCGACGCCTTCCCTGCACTCCCAGAAGATCCCGCTGCACTCGTCGAGACGATCGCCGACGTTGCCGACGACGAGGCGACGCGTGCCGTCCACGACGTCAGCCACGGCGGACTCGCCGTCTCACTCGTCGAGATGGTGACCGACGAGGCCGGCCTCGAGATCGACCTCTCCGTCGCCGACGCCGACCTCGCTGCTGCCCTGTTCCACGAACAGCCGGGTCGCGTCCTGATCCAGACCGAGTCGCCAGATGCCGTCGAAGAAGCTTTCGATGGCGTCGCTCCCGTCGTCGAGGTCGGCTCGGTGACCGACGACGGTCGACTCGAGGTCACGGCAGACGAACGAACGGTCGCGACCGACGCGGCGACGATCCGAGAACTGCGGGCGACGATCGAAGACGAACTCGCGTAGCTATCTGACTTCCCACGTCGGTTCGGGACTGGATTCGGACTCGTTCTCCGATTCCTGGGGCTCGAGCGTCGTTACGTCCCTGACCTCGATCCGCGTCCGGCCGTTTGCCTCCGCGTCGATCGACAGTTTCCAGTCGTGAGCTTCGGCGATCGCACGAACGAGCGCGAGTCCGAGCCCCTCGACCGTGCTCTCGTCGCTCGCGGTAGGGTCCAGCAACCGTTCCTGTGCGTTCGCCGGCGGGTCGCCGGCGTCGTCGAGCAGGTAGAAGCCGCGCAACCGTGGTGATCCCTCGACGCCGAGGACGCCGATCTGAACCGTGACGTCACCGTAGCTGTTCTGCTCGACGCCCGCACGAGCGGCAGCGTCGTCGAACGCCGTCTCGAAGAGGTAGACGAGCCGGTCCGAATCCGCACGCAGTGCCGCATCCTGTTCGACGACCACGTCTCCCTCGTCGAGTCGTGACTCCGCGAGGGCCTCCTCGACCGCGTGCTCGAGCGTGACGCGGCTCCGGGTCCTGACAGCGGAGGCGTTGCGGGCGAACTCCCGAACGTCGTCGACGAGCCGTTCGGCCCGATCGAGCGTCTGCTCGACGGACTCCTCCGCGAGCGGGAACTCCCACTCGAGTTCGGCGTCGTCCTCGAGTGCGTCGGCGACGGTCTCGAGCTGGCGTTTCAGGTCGTTCGAGAGGACGTTCGCAACCCCCTCGAGCCGTTCGGTCTGGCGCTCGAGTTCCTCGGTCCGATCCCGGAGAACCCGCTCCCGGTCGGCGCGGTCGAGCGCAGCACGCGTGTTCTCGGCCAGCGTCGAGAGCAACTCGACGTCGGTCTCGTCGAACCGGTTCGGCTCGAGCGAGCCGGTCATGAGCACGCCGTGGGTGCCGATCGGTGCGATGATCTCGGACCGCAACGGCGTCGAGGGGTTGTAGAGGTCCTCGTCTTCGGCCAGATCGTCGAACCGTTCGACCTCGCCGGCCTCGAAGACGTTCCAGACGAGCCCATCGCCGGGGTTGAACCGTGGCAGACCACCGAACTCCTCGTACGCGCCGGCGGTGCCAGCGACTGGTTCGAGATAACCGTGTTCCTCCTCGAGCAGCCAGATGCCGCTGATCGGCAGGTCGAGCAGGTCGCTCCCCGAGTGGACGGCGATCGCACAGATCTCCTCGGGGTCGTCGGACTCGAGCAGCCACCGGGTGACTTCGTGCAGCGACGCGGCGACGCGTTCGTACTCGTGCTGGTCGGTGATATCCCGGATGATCGCGGCGATCGTCGCTTCGTTGTCTTCGATCGGGACGATCCGAATTTCGGCCATCCGATCGTCGCCGTCGGCGTCGGTTATCGAGGCCTCGAGCTGGCGTTTCGCGGTGTTGCCGACGTCGACGTCGGCGATCGCACGCCCCATCTCGACGGCGTCTTCGTCGTCGATGCCGGCCCGCGCGGGGACGACTTCGACGTGTTCGCCGACGAGGTCGTCGCGATCCCGGCCGAGGAGTCGTTCCATCGCGTCGTTGACCGAGACGATCTCTCGGGTCGGGTCGAGCGTGACGACGGCGTCGTCGATGGCCTCGATGACGGCGGCGTGCTGTGCGATGGTGGTTTCCTGCTCTTTCCGCTCGGTGACGTCACGCATGTACACCGACAGCCCCGTCTCGGAGGGGTAGGCTCGTGCTTCGAACCAGGTCTCGAGGTGGGTGTGATACACCTCGAAGGAGACGGGGACCTGTTCGTCCATCGCCCGATGGAAGCCGTCGGGGAACTGCGTCTCGACGGTCTGGGGGAACTCGTCCCACATGACTCGGCCGATCAGGTCCGACCGGGAGCGTTTCAGTAGCGTCTCGGCGCGTTCGTTGAGGTAGGTAAACCGGAAGTCGGTGTCGAGCGCGAAGAACGCGTCCGTAACGCGGTCGACGACGGGAACGGATCGCGACGTCACGGTTTTTCACCCGAAGGTGTCCCGTCCCAGTGGTGGCCGTTTCGAACGCGATCAGTTCTCGTCGTAACCATCTACGGACAGTCTAGTTCTACTTGGTGGAGCCAATATTTCAGTGTCGTGGCTTTCCAGCGTGCTGTCCTGTTACTTTTCATACAGAGGCAGCGCGGAAACCCACGGCTTTAGCCGTGGGAGAAAGCGCGCCACTTGTGAATCCAACCACGCATCCAGACACGGCTGACTCCCCAGTGCAAAACTCACTCTTTAAATAATATTGTTCCAATATTTGAACTATGACGGTCGTCAGGAACCTCGAAATCAAGCTCGACGTTGCCGACGAGGACTACCCTGTCCTCGATGAGACGTTCGAGCAATTCCAGCAAGCCGCACAACACGCCGCGGACTACGGCTGGTCTGACGACCCAACCCAGATAATCGACAGCAAAAACAAACTCCACGACGCCACATACTCCGACGTACGCGAGCAAACAGAGCTCACTGCAAACCACGTCCAAGCGGCTCGCAGCCTCGCTGCGAACGCACTTAGTAACTGCAAAGACCGTCTCCTTGAAGACGAAAAGAACGCCAGCAAACCCGAGTTCCGCGGCACTGTCGTCGTCTACGACGGTCGGACTATCACGTACAACGACGACCACTGCACGCTGTCTACCGTGGATAGTCGTGTCTCCGCTGAATACATCATTCCAGATGACACGCGTGGTACTCCGTTCGAGGAATACTGGGGGCATTCAAAGTGGGGATGCGGTGAGGCCACGCTACACAAGCGTGACGGCACGTACTACTTGCACGTGTCGATGAAAAAGGAACGCGAGAAAGACGAGGCGTCTGCGACCGAGTACGGAGCGGTACTCGGCGTAGACCTCAACGTTGACGGCTACCTCGCTGTCACCTCAACAGGCGCGTTCCTCGGCAACACAGACTACCTCAACCACAAGCGCAAGGAGTACGAACGTCGTCGTGGAAAATTGCAACAGACAGGTACTCGAAGTGCCCACTTGACGCTGAAATCCATCGGCGACCGCTTCTCGAATTGGAGCGAGGACTACTTGCATCGCGTCGCACTTGCACTGGTTCTTGAAGCCCGGCGGCACGAGTGTGACGCGATAGCGTTCGAGAACTTGAAACATATTCGGGAGCGTATCTCGAGCGCGTCCAAGTTCCAGCAGTGGGCGTTCAACAAGCTCCAATCTCTCGTCGAGTACAAGGCCGAAGAGTACGGTATCCTCGTAGACGACGTGAAGCCACAATACACGTCGCAGCGATGCAGTCACTCAGAGTGTGGCTTTACGCACGAGGATAACCGTGATGGAGACGAGTTCGAGTGTTTGAATTGTGGGAAGGAACTCCACGCGGATTACAATGCTGCTCGGAATATTGCGTGGCGGCTTGTCCAGCATTGGCTCAAGTCTGGTGCTGGACGGGCGGACTGTCAGGTCGCCCTGAAGTCAGGGACGGTGAACGCGAACGGCGAGTTTTCGCCTACCACGGGTTCTAGTGGTCAGAGCGGGAGTCCACTGACAAGCCCACCGCTTTAGCGGTGGGTACCTGACATGAGAGGATTATGGTAGTGGCCGACATCGTTATCGTATGGAGACCGACACGATCTACAACGGCCTGCTGGTGGGACAGGTACTCGGGGCAGTGATCCTCGTCACCGGCCTCTTTCAGGGTGGGCTCACGCCCGTGACGATCGCTGGCGGTGTGATACTCTTTCTCGCAATCATGGGTGTGGCAGCGATGGCGATCGCAGTCGACACCGACGAACGCGCGTCGGACGGTGGAATACCCCGCTCCGGTTCGAGCCAGCGGAACCGATGAACGAAAACGAACGATCCAGTAACGCTTGGTAATCCTTTCATGAACGTTTATAGAGCCGATAGAAACGGTCCGCAACGATTCTTTTGTTCATCGAGATACAGTATGAGCTATTTATATATACTTTGAATTTAGACGTTGTATCAGCACCAAAACGAGCGGTCGGAAGGGGCCAAATGGTCGGCAGTGCGTACGATGGGTGCACTGGTGCAGTCAGCCCTCGACCGTTCAGGGGTGTCAAAAACAATGTTCGGTACATCAAATCGACGACAGTTCGGAACTGGAGAAGAGCGCGCAGTATCGCCCGTCATCGGAGTCATCCTGATGGTCGCGATTACCGTGATTCTGGCAGCCGTCATCGCAACCTTCGTCCTCGGCGTCGGCGACGACATTCAGCAGAGTCCGCAGGCCGGCGTCTCGATCGACGACAGCAACCAGAGTGCGGTCGACGTCTCCGTGACGTCGCTCGGAAACGCTGACGGCGTCGTCGTCGTCGAGGCGAGTACGGGTGAGTACGAGAACGAGGACCATATCCTCAATTCGACTGGAATGTCCTACACGTTCGACAGCGACAAGAGCGAAGTCAGCGGCGGAAGCTACACCGTTATAGCGTATTTCGGTGACGACCCCGACGATCCCGATACGCCAGTCGACGATCAGGTTACCGGGGCAGCCTCGATCGATAGCTTCGAAGTCGAAGAGTAATCCGGCTCCGTTCCTGCCGTTCTCCAATTCGTTATTCTTGGCAGTCGTTCGAACTCGAGACACGAACATGTACGCACCGCTACCAGGTCTGCATCCGAATCGGTCAGTATCGTTTAGTAGTTCCGTCGGAAACAGTCGCCCGCTTCCGATACGGAAGCGGCGTGTGGGGAGGTAACTCGAGCGGTAGGTGGTGGTTGCTCCCCACCGCACCTTACGGTGCAGTTCTCGTTAGGGAGACCCCTCACTTAGACCTAGTTAATTTTTCGTAGATTTGAGTGATAAGTTTCCGGTCGGTGTCCTCGACTAAAACGTCCGCCGCGTCTCGGACCAGATATCGGCGGACCGGCTACTCGAGCGGCCGACGTCGACGTCGAACGATCGGTCGTCGTCGAGCGCGATCGAGATATCGTCGAAGTCGGCGATATACCGGGATTTGTGGTGGCTGCCCTGTCGAACGCCGACGGTCTCAGTGACGAGGTTCGCCTCCGTCAGTCGGTCGAGTTTCCGGTAGGTCGTCGACAGCGGGAGGCCCGTCCGGTCGGCGAGTTCGTCGACCGTCAGCGGTTCCTCGAGGACGCCGACGATTTTTCGGCAGGCGTCGTCGTCCAGTGCCCCGACGACCGCGGCGATATCGGGGGATTCGTCGGACGACGAGAAACCCAGTGACATGCCGTGGTGTTGGGCGTGGATCCTAAAGACACGTTTGGTCGAAGAAGCCGCGAACGTGTTCGGGTTCCGAACGGTGCTTCGGCTGTCGGTGTCTACATATATCGTCGGGTCGACGGCCCGACTATGAGCGACGAGCGTACGTCCGACGGGACGGTCGAGAACACGCCAGGACAGGGACGAACACCCGAATCCGAACCGATCGAGCCGAAAGCACCCGAGGAGTTCGGCCTCGTTCAGGTCTGGTGGGGCGACGGCAAGGGGAAGACGACCGCCACGCTCGGGATGGGGATGCGCGCGGCTGGGCACGGCCACCGCGTCCACGTCCTCCAGTTCATGAAAGGCGGAGCCTCGAGCGTCGAGGCCGTCCGCGGCGAGTACAACGCTATCGCCGCCTTGCCGGGGATGAGCTACGAGAACCTCGGGCACTACGGCTGGCACGGGATGGCCGACGGTAGCGAGGACGAAAGCCACGAAGAACAGGCCCAGGCCGGTCTCGAGCGCGCCCGCGAGTTGCTCGCGGCCGCCTCGGAAGCCGACCTCGAGTCGGCGCTTCCGCTCGACGGGGTGCCCGAGGACGGCGTCCACATGCTGATCCTCGACGAGGTGCTCTACGCCGCGGATCGGGACCTGATCAGCGAGGACGACGTCCTCGAGTTGATCGATTCGAAACCCGACGGCCTCGAACTCGTGTTGTCGGGAAGTCACGCGGAGCCGACGTACCTGCAGGAGCACGCGGACCTGATCACGAACGTTCGCAAGCAAAAGCATCCGATCGAGGACGGCCAGCGCGCGCGACGCGGGACCGAGTTTTAGCTGCACCTGCAGTCCACACGTCTACTGGCGTCGTCGCCGTGAACTGCAGCGTGCGCCGACGGACCCTCCTTACGACTCTCGGAAGCGCAGCGGTCGGCGTCACCTCGGGCTGTCTCGAGGCGCTCGATCGCGAGGACGAGGGACGTGAAGCGGGCGAGGCCCTCGAGCCGATGGAGATGGTGACGGGGATCGCGTCCGAGACGAAAGCGGACGGCGTGGAGTGGATCGGCGCTGCCGAGACTCGAGACGTCGTCGCTCCGGTGGGCCTCGTGGAGGGGTTCGGCGACGTCACCGACGGACCCTACCTCGTGGTCTCGCCGCGAACCCTACACAACGACTACTGTCTCCCGTTCGCGTCCGTCTCGAGCGCGTGCACTCGAGCAGGAAAAACCGTCTTCGACGGCCGTCTCACCGAGACGATCGATCCGACGCTGGGCCATCACTACGGAGCGCCACTCGAACCGATCGAGGACGGCGACGAGCTGACGGTCGGACTCGAGTCGCCGCCGCAGTTCGCCCGCCACGAGGGGTACGAAACGGCGTTTCTCGAGTCGGGGTTCTCGGTCGCTGTCGACCGATGAGCCGGCTTACGGCTCCACGCGGTAGCCGTCCGCGGACCGGAGCAGGAGCCAGCCGACGACGAGCAAGAGACCGCTCACGACGAGCCAGTGTGGGTTCCAGGCCTCGGTACTGTGGGCGACGTTGTGCAGGTCGAGGACGTAGTGGCTGACGACGCCGTCGATGACGTTGAACGTGCCCATGCCGACGACGACTGCACCGAGGAGAAACCGCGTCGAGAACAGTTCGTCGGCACCGTTGACGAGTCGCCAGAGGAGTCCGAGACCCACGAGCATCACGGCGAGCATCGCACCCGTGAACAGCCCGTCGAACATGACGTTCGTGCGCAGACCGTCGATGCTGTAGGGGTCGTAGATACCCGACAGGAGGTGATGTGTCTGGAAGACCAGATGGAAGATCACGACGTCGAGGACGGCTCCGAGGCCGAAGCCGACGGTCGCACCCGAGAGGAGCAACGTCCGTCGGTGGCGCGGTTGGCTCCGCTGGCTCGTCATGGCGGTGGTTCGCTAACGATGGCCAAAAGGTGACGCCCGACGACTGCCACGACAGTCGTCGTCTCGTGCGACTCGACGGCCTTCGTAACCGACGTTCGGCTGCGAGCAGCCGTCAGGGACGGACAGCTATAGTAACAACTGAAACTGTTTGCACACCGATCGCACCGCTGTCGTGCGATCGGGTGCGCACTGACTTTCAGTGGCTACTATATCGAAGGCGTGTTCGACGGGGCGTCGCGTCTGAACCTCGGGCGAGTCGGTCCACGGAATCGATAAGTGAGTGCGGCGACGGCTGTAACGTAGCGGATGAGCCGAACGCTCCTCGTCGCCGGAACTGCGAGTCACGTCGGCAAGTCGACAGTCGCGGCCGGGCTCTGCCGACTGCTCGCGGACCGTGGCGTCGCCGTCGCGCCGTTCAAGGCACAGAACATGAGCAACAACGCTCGCGTGGTCGCGCGCGTGAGCGCCGAGACCGACGACGAGTGGGGCGAGATCGGCGTCTCACAGTTCGTTCAGGCTCGAGCGGCCCGGACGACGCCGACGACGGACTCCAACCCCGTCCTGCTCAAGCCCCGCGGCGACGGGGAGAGTCAGCTAGTTCTCCAGGGGAAGCCCCAGGATCACGTGCCTGCCGGCGAGTACTACGAGGAGTACTGGGAGCGCGCTCGCGAGGCAGCCGAGGAGTCGTATCGCCGACTGGCCACAGAGTACGACGTGATCGTCGCCGAGGGTGCCGGCAGTATTGCCGAGATCAACCTCCACGACCGCGACCTGGCGAACGTCGAGACGGCCCAGTTCGCCGACGCCGAAATCCTCCTGCTGGTCGACATCGAACGCGGCGGGGCCTTCGCCAGCCTCTACGGGACTCTCGAGTTGCTGCCCGACGCCATCCGCGAGCGCGTCGTCGGTGCGGTCATCACCAAGTTCCGCGGCGATCCGTCCCTGCTCGAGTCGGGGATCGAGGAGATCGAGTCCCGGACCGGCGTGCCGATCCTCGGTGTCCTCCCGTACGACGATCCCGGACTGCCGGAGGAAGACAGCGTCTCGCTTCCCGGCGAGGGCGAGCGTGGCGTACTCGGCGACGACGACGGCGTCCCCGACGAACGCCGCGTTCGGATCGCCGTCCCTCGGCTCCCGCGACTCTCGAACGCGACCGACCTCGAGTCGCTCGCGGCCGAACCCGGCGTCTCGGTGGTGTTCGTCCCGCTCGAGAACGTCGACGAGAGTGACCCGCTCGCCGATATCGACGCGGACGCAGTCGTTCTTCCGGGCACGAAGAACACGGTCGACGACCTGCTCACGCTTCGCGAGTCGGGATTCGGGGACGCCCTCGAGTCGTTTGCCGGTCCCATCGTCGGCATCTGTGGCGGCTACCAGCAACTCGGCGAACGGCTCACGAACGCCTCGCTCGAGGGAACGGGGTCGGACGACGTCGTCGAAGGCCTGGGACTGCTCCCGGTCGAGACGCGGTTCGAGTCCGAGAAGCGACTCGAGCCAGCGACAGTTACTGTCGACGAATCTGCGACGTCACTGTTTGCGGGTGCGGGGGGAACCGCTTCGGGATACGAGATTCATGCCGGAAGAACGAGACTGCTCGAGTCGACGACGGACGTGGCTCGGCCACTCGGCGAGACGAGCGTCGCGCAGGGAACCGTCGTCGGGACGTATCTCCACGGACTCTTCGACAACGAGAACGTTCGCAGGGCGTTCCTGGATCACGTTGCAGCGTCGGCAGGCGTGGATCGACCCACTCGAGACGGGGTCGAGAAGAGAGATTCCTACGACCGGGCGGCGACGCTCGTTCGAGACCACGTCGATCTCGAGGCGCTAGGACTGGCGGAGACGGATACGAAGAACTAGGTCGACCGATCGCGGTACGTTCCGAGCAGTTCCTCCAGGATGATACACTCCTGGTCGGTCGGATCGTAGTGGGTGTCGATGTAGCGTTCGGCGGCCTCGTAATCTCCGCGGAGTCCGTGTTTCCGGACCGTGATCACGGAATCGAGGAAGAATGTGCCGCCGTCGGTACCGAGTGCCTTGGCGTGGTCCTCCTCGGAGATGTCGATCTCGGATTTGATTTCGTCGAAGTTGAACGTCTCCACCTCGTGGTCGGGATTGATCAGGGTGAGAACGTACTCCGCGGAGAAGCGATAGAACTCGGATTTGCTCTCGAACATACCGTCGTCGACGAGTTCGTCGATCTGCTCGACGATTTCGTCCGGATATCTGACGGTATCTTTCGCCATACTGGCTCTCTCCTCGTTGCTAATTCATTACTGTTTCGCCGATTTATAAGTAAGGGTTCAGTTCCCGTCGGCGATCAATAGACCGACCGCAGTCCCAGTGGTCGCAACTACCTACAAATTTATTATTTATCACGCTCAATTGTGGGCTGCAATGGCAGACGAATCCGAAATCCGCGACCAGATGATCGACGCGTTCGAAGAAGCCGACTACCCGATCTCGAGTCCGATGGACCTCGTTCCGGCGCTGCCGAACGGTCCCGGCACGAAGTTCGAGGACGGCGACTTCTCGATGACTGCGATGGAGCTGAACACGAAGACGTCCGGCGGCGACTTCCCGTACGACGACGTCGAAACGTTCGTCGACGACGTCATCGAGGACCTCAAAGACCAGGGCGAGCTGTAACGGGCGAACAGCCGCTGACGTCTTCTAAAATCGTTTCGTTTCTGGCAGGATCTACCACAGGCTGCTAGGACGGTACCCACCCTTCCAATTAGACCTAGTTATCGTCTGTGTAGGCACCCTCCTACCGGCGTGGCACTAGTTCCCGTGGTCGTACACGGGCTACGTAGACCATCAGACTCTTGGTTCAAGACGTAATCGGATGAAGAAAGGGCGCGTCCGGGTACGCCAGCTAGAGATGACCCAGAAGGAAAACGGAAGTGGCGCCGATACGGTCGTCGTCGTAACGGCAGACTCCGGGACGGATCGGAGCCTCTGTGAGCAGTTGCGAGAGGCGACCGATCTCACAGTCCGTGCCGTCGAAGCCGCTGCTGTCGAGATGGCTGCCGAAGAGGGCAGTGATCATCCCGAACCGGCTGCCGATACCGACGCAACGCTCGGCGGGGTAGCGCCACGGGAGCTAACCGCTCTCGTGCTCGAACTCGAGCACTCACGTCCGGATACGATCGAGCAATTCTTCGAGTCTATCGACACCGAGTTCGTCGAAGACGTTCCGACGGTCGTCGCTCCCTGGGAGGGTAGCGAGGAACTCGCTGCGACCGCCGTTCGAACGGCTGCCGACGATTACGTGCCGATCCAGCGTGACGATGCCGTCGATCGGATCCTCGAGTCGATCGAATCCGGGACGGATCGAGCGCCGTCGAACGCCGAATACCATCGAATTATCGCCGACGAGCTTCCGGACGAGGCGTTCGTCATCGACGAAGACGGCGTCTACCTCGAGGCGAAGATGAGTCCTGACTCCGTCTCACTCTATACGGTGTCAGCCGAGGAGTTGGTCGGAAGCCGACTGACGGACGCGTTTCCGGCCGAGGTTGCCGACCGGCTTCAGCGATGTATCGGTCGAGCGATCGAGACGGACGAGGTCCAGACGATCGAGTACAGCGGTTCGACGGTCGAGGGGTCGCGGCGGTTCGAGGGTCGCGTCGTCCCGATCGACGAACGAATCGACGGCAAGCGAGCGGTCGTCTGGCTAGCCCGGGACATCACCGAGCGCGCACGGCGCGAACAGCAGTTGCGTTCCCAGCGAGCCGAACTCGAGACGCTAAACCGGATCAACGCCGTCGTCAGGCAGGTAATCGAGACACTCGTCGAAGCCTCGACGCGAAAGACGATCGAACGGGCGGTCTGTGAGCAACTCGTCGACTCGGAGCTGTACTGCTGTTCCTGGATCGTCGAGCGAACCGGAGAAGACGACTTCACCTACCGTATCGGTGCTGGCGAGGCCGACACCTACCTCGAGCGAGTACGCGAGATCGATGTCGATCGCGAACGGCCGGTCGAGCGGGCCGCGAGAACGGGCGAGGTCCAGGCGACGAACCACGTTCTCGAGAGCAACGATCTCCCCGAACCGCTCGCGGAGGCGGCTCACGAAGACGAGATCCGGGCGGGAATCTCCGTGCCGATCGTCTACGAAGACGTCACCTACGGCGTTCTCTCGGTCCTTGCGGGGCGAGAAGACGCGTTCAGCGATAGCGAACAGGCCGGCTTCGAACTGCTCGGGGAGACGATGGGCTTTGCGATCATGGCCGTCAGGAACCGACAGCTGCTGTTTTCCGACTCCGTCGTCGAACTCGAGTTTCAGATCGACGGCGGCGATTCGTTCTCGTTCGATCTCTCGAACGAATACGACTGTACGACCTCGCTCGAGTGGGCGGGAACGGGCACGGATGGCCGAACCTACCAGTTCGTGACCGTCGAGGGGCTCGACGGCGAGACGGCACTCGCGGAGGCAAAGCGCCACGACTCCATCGAGGAGTGTCGACTCATCTACAGCGGGAACGGGTCGTGTACGCTCGAGTTCCGGCTGACGGAATCCGGCGTTCGGACGCTCGCGAACCACGGGGCGACGATCCGGGACGTCACCGTCACCGACGGGGTCGGTACCTGTCTCGTCGAGGTCCCCCGGAACGCGGACGTCCGTGAGATCGCGGAGGCGCTCTCGATCGTCTATGAAAACACGGAACTGGTCGCCCGACGGGAGATCGACCGCCCCGTCCGGACCGCGGCCGAGCGACGCGACCGCATCCTGGACGAACTCACGCAACGCCAGTTGACGACGCTTCGACTCGCCTACTACGGCGGCTTCTTCGACTGGCCTCGCGAGAGTACCGGCGAGGATATCGCCGAGATGATGGAGGTCTCCCCGCCGACGATGCACCAGCACCTCCGGAAGGCGCTCAAGACCGTCCTCGGGGAGTTCTTCGAGGAACGCGGCCGCTCCCCCGGTGAATCCGAGTGAGAACTGACTGGGCTCGAGACAGCCCCTAACCGCTTATCCTGTAACTTTGTAGACTCTCTACCGAAGGGTAGCGGTGCTGTTCGAGATATAGAAACGTCGTTCCGGTCGCGAGGGCGGTAGGTGGTGGGTTTCGAATGGTATCCCTCGCACCGGTCGGCCTTCCATCTGGAAGGCAACGGGCGTATGCTCTCGAGACTGATAACCTTATCCGAACGAGAATTTTCCGTAAAATATGGTGTGGCATGGAGTTGGCCGGTGATTACGCCGTATCGACCGATTCGAGTGACGAGGCGATCGCGTCCTCGAGTAGGCCCTCCTCGAGCAGGTCGACGACGCGTTCGACGTCGTCGTGGAGCGGCCGATCGCCGGTCTCGGAAAGCGGCGGTGCGACTTCCCGGACGAGGTCACGAACGGCACCTGTCCCCGTCCCGAGCGAGAGATCGTCGGGTTCGACGTCGAACGCGTCGTCGACGTACTCGGCGGCTTCGGCACCACAGAGGAGTTCGGCGGCGACGACCCACGTCGCGTTCTCGAGGGCGGTTCGGACCTGCAGTGCGGACTGGGCGCTCATGCTGACGTGGTCTTCCTGCCCACCGCTGACGGGGGTGTTGTCGCTCGAGGCCGCCCCGAGCGACCGAATCTCGTTGACCAGCGAGGCGGCGGTGTACTGGGCGATCATGTAACCCGACTCGACGCCACTGTTGGCCGCGAGAAACGGCGGCAGATGTGGCTCCTGGAGGTTCGGGTTCAGCATGCGATCGATCCGCCGTTCCGAGATCGCAGTGAGGTCCGCAAGTGCGAGGCGAACGTACTCGAGTCGCAAGGCGAGTGGCGCACCGTGGAAGTTGCCCCCCGAGAGCACGGAGGCATTGTCGGTGCCGGACGCGCGTTCGTCGACGCGGTCGGAAGCGAACACGAGCGGGTTGTCGGTCGCGCTGTTGAGTTCGATCTCGACGCCGTCCCGGAGATGCTCGAGGGCGTCACGCACAGCACCGTGGACCTGCGGAAGACACCGCAGCGAGTAGGCGTCCTGGACCCGATCGCAGTTGCGGTGGGCCTCGACGACTTCGCTGTCGGCCGTAAGTCGGCGGACGAAAGCGGCGCTCTCCTGCTGGCCCGCGTGTGGTCGGACGTCCTGGATCGCCGGATCGGACGTCGCGGTCGTGGCCAGCGTCGTCTCGGTCGTCAGCGCACCCGCTGCATCGGCAGCGCGGACGAGTCGCTCGCCGTCGACGACCGCGAGCGAGGCCAGTCCGACCGTCAACTGGGTGCCGTTGATGAGCGCCAGTCCCTCCTTCGGCGCGAGAGAAAGTGGCTCGAGACCGATCGCTGCGAGGGCGTCGTCACCGGGTAGTCGTCGTTCGCTCCCATCGACCTCGACGACGGCCTCGCCTTCGCCGACCAGGACGAGCGCCATGTGTGCAAGCGGTGCGAGGTCGCCGCTGGCACCGAGGCTCCCTCTCGACCTGACGACGGGATGGACGCCCTCGTTACAGCACTCGAGGAGGTGATCGATCACGACCTCGCGGATTCCCGAGTAGCCCTTGACCAGGGCGTTGATCCGGGCGACCATCATCGCACGGACCTCCTCACGGGAGAGTTCCCGGCCTGCGCCGGTCGCGTGGCTGCGCAGGAGGTTGTGCTGGAGACGCTCCAGGTCCTCGGGCGGAATCCGCTCGTCGACGAGTTCGCCGAACCCGGTGTTGAGTCCGTAGACGGCCTCGTCGCTCTCGAGGACGCTCTCGACGCGTCGGCGGGAGTCCCGAACCTGTTCGCGAGCCGATTCCGGGACGACGACCGGAGCGTTTTCTCGAGCGACCGCGACGACGTCTTCGGGAGTCAGCGACTCGCCGTCGAGGGCGACGGTCACGCGAGCCCACCTCGTTTGCCGCCTTGAGCGCCAGGACCTGCCGACGGACGCGGTGACGGTCGTGTCTCGCCTGCGCACGACCGCACAACGGCATTATATGCGCTCTCCCAACCTGCGAACCCATGACAGACGCAGCAATTCTCGTTCTCGCAGGGACCGAATCGCCAGCAGACCTCGGCCGCGTCGTCAACGCCTTGCAGACGACCAGGGAGTTCGACGAGGAGGGTGACGACGTCGAACTGATCTTCGACGGTGCCGGCACCCAGTGGGTCGGCAAACTCGAGGACGAGGGCCACGACTACCACGCGCTGTACGACTCGGTCTCGCACCTCGTCTCCGCCTGTGACTACTGTGTCAGCGCCTACGACGTCGACGACTCGGTCGCCGAGAGTGCCGCCGAACGAGTCGACGAGTACGAAGGCCATCCCAGCGTGCGCTCGCTCGTCGCCGAGGGAGCCGAAGTCGTCACGTTCTGATCGGCCCTGAACAGCAAGAGTCGTCACGAAACCACCACCTCGCCGTTCTTCAGCACTTTGTCGACGGCAGACGTATCGAATCGATAGGCGAGGTGTGCGGACGACGGCGCCTCGAGTACGACGGCGTCGGCCGGCGCGCCGACTTCCAGCCGCCCTGTGCCGTCCTCGCGCTCGAGCGCACGCGCCGCACCGCTCGTGGCCGCCCGGAGCGCCTCCCCGGGCGTGAGCCCCATCTCGACGCAGGACAGCGTCTGGACGAACTCCATGCTCCGGGCGTGGCAGTTGGGGTTGAAGTCGGTCGCGACCGCGAGCGGGCCGCCAGCCTCGA
Organism: Natronobacterium texcoconense; assembly: GCF_900104065.1. Lineage (NCBI taxonomy): Archaea > Methanobacteriati > Methanobacteriota > Halobacteria > Halobacteriales > Natrialbaceae > Natronobacterium > Natronobacterium texcoconense. The sequence goes on from NZ_FNLC01000008.1 coordinate 17,103, forward strand.
GGATTGCACGCGCGTCGGCGTACTCCTCGCCGAGGCCGAACGCCGTTCCGGGCAACAGGACGGGAACGACGTCGGCTGCGAGCAGGGCCTCGACGTCCTCGTCGGTCGCACAGAGGAGGTGGTCGGCACTCGCTGCCTCGAGATCAGCCGCCAGCTGTGAGCCACCCAGTCGCGTGAACTCCTCGGCGTGGACCTTCGGGGTCAGTCCGGCCTCGCGACCAGCCTCGAGGACGCGACGGGATTGTTCGACCGAGAAGACACCCTCCTCGCAGAAGACGTCGCAGAACTCGGCGATTCCCTGTGACTCGACGGCCGGGATCTGGTCGTCGACGACCTGGTCGACGTAGTCGTCGGTCGAGACGCCCTCGGGGACCGCATGAGCGCCCAGGAACGTCGGTACGAGGTCGACTGGGTGGGTTTCGTCCGCTCGTTCGATGACCTCGAGCAACTGCAACTCGGTCTCGATGTCGAGTCCGTACCCCGACTTGACCTCGACGGTCGTCGTCCCGCCTGCGAGCATGACGTCGAGGTGGTCGAGCAGGTTCTCGAGGAGCCGATCGGCGCTCGCCTCGCGCGTCGCCCCGACGGTTCGGAGGATGCCGCCGCCCTCCTCCAAGATCTCCTGATAGCTTTTCCCTCGGAGTTTGGCTTCGAACTCGTCGGAGCGGTCGCCTGCGAAAACCGCGTGGGTGTGCGGGTCGACGAAGCCGGGGACGACAGCGTTCCCGTCGGCGTCGATCGCTACATCGGCGTTTTCGGGCGGGTACTCGCGGGTAACCTCGTCCGTGTCGCCGACCGCGACGACCTCGCCGTCGACCGCGGCGAAGGCGGCGTCTTCGCACATCTCGAGCGGTTCGTCGTCTCCGGGGCCGACGACGAGTTCGCTCGCGCCGTAGACGACGCAGGTGTGCTCCGTCGTCATCGTCTCCCCTCCAGATAGCCCGCGAGGAAGTGTGCGACGGCTCTCGCAGCGGCGTCGACGGTCAGATTCTCGCGATCGAGCGGCGGTGCGCACTCGACGACCTCGAAGCCGGCGATCCGGTCGTCGCCCGCGAGGAATCGCAGGAGTCGGTACAGTTCACGGGTGGTGATCCCGCCCGGCGTCGGCGCGCTCACGCCTGGTGCGGCGGCTGCGTCGAGGACGTCGCAGTCGACGCTGACGTAGACGGAGTCAACGTCGTCCATCGCCTCGAGTGCGCGGGCGGCCGCCGCAATAGTGTCCTCGCCGACTTCCTCCGCGGTGACGACCTCGCCGCGACGCTTCCGGACGAAGTCGTGGTAGGTCGAGGAGGTCTCGAAGTGACGTGCCCCGAGGCAGGCGTAGCGGTCGAGGCCGTCCTCGAACAGTTGTCGGTACGGCGTCCCGCTCGAGGGGCCGTCGACGGGGTCGCGGACGTCGAGGTGAGCGTCGACGTTGATGACGCCGACCGACTCCTCGCGGGCGAGCGGCCCGACGTTCGGGTAGGAAAGCGAGTTGTCGCCGCCGAGAAAGATCGGGAGCGCCCCGAGGTCGTGGACGAGCGCGGTCGTCTCCTCGAGAGTGGACTGAACGCTTTCGACGGACACGTCGTCCGCTTCTCCGTCCTTGAGTTCGTCCACGAGCACCCGAACGTCGCCCAGGTCGGCTACCGAGCCGACGGGTCCGCCGTCGAAGTGGTGGGTCTTGACGCGTGCGAGCGAGCGCCTGATCTCAGTCGGTCCCTTGCGTGCGCCGGAACGACCGATCACGGCACCGTCGTACGGTTCGCCGACGAGGACGACCGCGGCATCGGACTCGAGTTCGAAGCCGTCTTCGTCGGCCGAGCCGACGATTTCCGTCGACTCGACGACGTGACCGAACAGTTCGTCGTTCGGGTCGTCGACCGTCGCGACGTCCCCCCACCCACCGGCCGACTCCCACTCGGGATGGACGGCGAACGCTGCGTTCGGCTCGTCGATATCGCTGTCGGGTTCCTCCTCGCTCATCACTCGAGATCCTCCATCGGTACGTGGACGTTCGACTCCCGGGCTTCTGAAAGTGCGTCTTCGTAGCCTGCGTCGGCGTGACGAATCACACCGGTGCCGGGGTCGGTGGTGAACACCCGTCTGGCTTTCTCGGCGGCGAGGTCGGTGCCGTCGAGGACGACGTGGTTGTTCGCGTGGAGGGCGTTGCCGATGCCGACGCCGCCGCCGTCGTGGACGCTGACGATGTCCGCACCGGCAGCGCAGTTCAGGAGGGCGTTCAGGATCGGCCAGTCGGCGACCGCGTCCGTCCCGTCTTTCATGGCCTCGGTTTCACGGTTCGGGCTCGCGACCGATCCCGCGTCGAGGTGGTCGCGCGTGACGACGACCGGGGCCGAAATCTCGCCCTCGGCGACCATCTCGTTGATCCGCAGGGCGAAGCGGGCGCGTTCGGTTAGCTCTTCGTCGCCCTCGCCCTCAGTACTGTAGCCGAGCCAGCAGACTCGACTCGGGAGCCCCTGGAACTGGATCTCCTCCTGGGCGAGTTCGATCCACCGACGGAGGTGGTCCTTCTCGGGGAACAACTCGAGGACGGCCTCGTCGGTCCGGTGGATGTCCTCGGGGTCGCCCGACAGCGCGAGCCAGCGGAAGGGACCCTTCCCGCGACAGAACTGCGGGCGGATGTAGGCGGGGACGAAACCGGGGAAATCGAATGCATCCTCCCGGTCGAAATGGTCCTGCACCTGTCCCCGGATATTGTTCCCGTACTCGAAGGCGATCGCACCTCGATCCTGTAACTCGAGGATGGCGTCGACGTGGCGTTCCATCGTCTCGAGGCTTTCTTCCTGATACGTCTCGGGATCTTCCTCGCGAAGGTCGTCTGCCTCTTCGACCGTGTAGCCAGCGGGATAGTACCCCTCGAGGGCGTCGTGGGCGCTGGTCTGGTCGGTGACGACGTCGGGGACGAACCCGCGCTCTATGAACCGTTCGTGTAACTCGGCGGCGTTCGCGTGGACGCCGACGCTGTAGGGGTCGCCGGCCTCAGCCGCGTCTTCGGCGCGCGCGATCGCCTCGTCGATGTCGTCGACTTTCTCCATGCAGTAACCCGTCTCGAGGCGTCGGTCGATCCGGTCCTCGTCGACCTCCGCTGCGATGCAGACGCCTTCGTTCATCGTGACCGCGAGCGGCTGTGCGCCGCCCATTCCGCCAAGGCCGGCCGTCGCGACGATCTTCCCCGAGAGATCGCTATCGAAGTGCTGCCGTGCTAACTCGGCGAGCGTCTCGAACGTCCCCTGGATGATCCCCTGCGTGCCGATGTAGGCCCACGATCCCGCCGTCATCTGGCCGTACATGATCTTTCCCTCGGCCTCGAGTTCGTGGAAGTGCTCCCAGTCGTCCCACTTCCCGACGAGGTTCGAGTTCGCGATCAGCACGCGCGGCGCGTGCTCGTGGGTCCGAAACCGGCCGACTGGTTTCCCCGACTGTACGAGGAGGGTCTCGTCGTCCTCGAGGGTCCGTAGCTCCTCGAGAATCGCGTCGTAGGCGTCCCACGAGCGGGCCGCCCGACCGGTGCCGCCGTAGACGACCAGTTCCTCGGGTTTCTCGGCAACCTCCGGATCGAGGTTGTTGTTGAGCAGCCGGAAGGCAGCTTCCTGACGCCATCCTTCACACTCGAGGTCCGTCCCGGTCGGCGCGCCCCGGTACTCGCGCCACTGGTCGCTCGGCTCTCCTCGTCGGTGTCGTTTCTCGGCCGAAGATTCCTGATCCGCCATGCCTCTCTCTACCACACGCCGAACCAATACGAGTCCCGTTCCGTACGGAGAAGATTTTATAAGAAACGGGGTGGGTGTCGAAACCACGTGTACGAAGCCACCTTCGTCATCGCCGACTCGAGCGTCTACACCGACCCCACCGAGGACGCCGACTGTCGCGTCGAACTCTGGTGTAACGAGCATTCGGATCTGCTGTACGCGACGGGGTCGCGACTCGATCCCCTGCTCTCGCGGATCCGGGACACCGTCGGCGTCGAGGAACAGGTCCGGGGCGACGGCGAGGCCGTCGTCATCACGCAGTCGTGTTTCAAGGCGTTCGACGAGACTCACGTCGACCGTTACCTCGCGGCCCACAACTGCCTGCTCGTGCCGCCGTTACGGTACGAGGACGGACAGAAACAGTGTCGGATTCTCGCGCTCGACCCCGCCAGTCTGACCGACCTCTACGTCGACCTGCTCGAGGACGACTTCGAGATCGACGTTCGGAGCAAACGCGAGATCACGATGCCATCACACTCTTCGCCGCTGCTGACGCTCGACGACGCGTTGCCGGAACTGACGGACCGACAGCGAGAGGTGCTGTCGCTAGCAGTCGAACGTGGCTACTACGAACTCCCACGGGAGACGACGACGAAGGAACTGGCGGTGGACCTCGAGGTCAGTCGGCGAACAGTCGACGACCATCTGCGACGCGCGGAACGAAAGTTGCTCACGACGCTGGTGTCGTACCTGTACTGATCTCAGGGTTCGACGAGTTCGGCTTGTTTTGCGGCTTCCTCGGCCCGCTCGAGCAGGTCGTCGGGTTCGCTCTCGAGCAGTGGCTCGAAGCGGGCGTTGGTCTCCGCGCGGTCGGGCGCGACGCGGTTACAGCCGGCGTCGATCGTCGAGTCGGTGAACGTGTCGATCTCCCGTGCCTGGGCGACGATGTCGTGTTTGTCTCGAGTCAGTAGCGGCCGGTGGATCGGCAGCGAGGTAGCACGGCTGGTGACGCCGAGGTTCTGGAGCGTCTGGCTCGACTTCTGGCCGACCGCCTCGCCGGTGACGATTCCGTGGGCGTCGACGCGCTCGGCGAGTACCTCCGCAGCCCGGTAGAAGAACCGCCGCAGCGAGAGCATCCGCCCCTGTTCCATCTCGGAGACGAGCAGGTCGACCGTCTCGCCGCCGGGGACCTTGTACACCTGCATGTCGAAGTTCGGCGCGTACGCCGCGAGCGTCCGGACCGTCTCCATCGCACGGGCCTCGTGATCGATCCCGCCGTAATCGCCGAGATCCACGTAGACAGGGACGATCGGGCTACCGCGGCGCATCATTTCGTAGGCCGCAACCGGCGAGTCGATCCCGCCGCTGATCATCGCGATCGTCTTCTCCTGGGCGCCCAGCGGGAGTCCGCCCGGCCCGGCGACCGACTCGAGGTAGACGAAAGTGGCGTCCTCCCGGACTTCGACGCCGAAGGTGACGTCGGGATCGTCGAGGTCGACCTCGGGGGCGAACTCGTCCTCGACGGCCTCCCAGACGGCCGTCCCGCCCTCTCGTGCCAGGTCCTCGCTGTCGTAGGGGAGCGTCTTGTCCGCTCGCCGGGCGTCGATCGCGAACGTCCCGCCGTCGTAGCACGCGCGTGCGATTTCCTCGAGCGCCTCGAGAATCTGCTCTTTCTCCGTACTGACGGTGACGGCTGGGCTCGCCGAGACGACGCCGAAGGTGTCGGTCGCGGCCGCGGTCGCCTCGCCGATCGCGTCCTCGTCGGTGTGGATCAGCGGTCGGTTCCAGCGGCGTTCGACCTCGCCGGGAATCGACCGGTTGGAGAGAAGCGCCTCGAGATTCTCGACGAGTTTTCCCTCCATGTACCGCTTGACGGTGTTGCTCTTCGTGTTGAGGTCGCCGTGTCGGACGAGGACAGTGTCGGCTCCCGGCAGATGCATGGCCATGGATAGACGGTCGTGGCTATAAGGGGATTACGAGGGGCGGGCGGCGTCAACTGGCCGATTCTCCGATGGTGGGATTCATCTGGCCCGTGTGGGCGTAGATGCCGGCGACGAGCACGATTCCGGCGAGTACGGGTAAAGCCGCGCTGAGCCCGTAGACGAACTCGAAGTTGACGACCTCGACCAGCGGCAACGAGACCAGCGGTCCGAGCCCACCACCGACGTCGCCGAGGACGTTGTTGGTCCCCATCGCGCGGCCGACGCGCTCGTCGGGCGTGAGATCCGCGAGCAGTGCCGTCAGTGGGCCGCCGACGCCGCCCTGTCCGGCACCGATCAGGATACAGGCAAGCACCAGCACCTCGAAACTCCGGCCGAACGCGAGCACGAGAAAGCCCACGAACGAGGTGAGCAGAAAGCCCAGGAGGACGGGAACTCGAGCGCCCACCGAGTCGCTCAGGATGCCGCCGCCGAGCGTGAACACGGCGCCAGTGAGTACCGTCACGGCCATCAGCATGCCCGACGAGCCCTGTGCGTCGAGACCGAAGATCGTGATGCTGCGCTCGCCGAGCAAGAGAACGAGCGTCGAGAACAGCACGCCGATGTACGCGAAGTAGAGCCCGAAGTTGACGAGACCGACGGTCACCGCTGGAATCGATATCTCGAGGTCCCAGGGTTTGACCGACTTCTGTTCGCCCTCGACGTGGGTTTCGGGGACGATGAAGTATGCGATGACGCTCGCGAGACCGGCGAAACTGGCCGCGAGGATGAACGCGGCACCGTTGCTCCAGACGTCGCTGACGACGCCACCGAGCACGAGGCCTGCGGGAAAGCCGAACGTGATGCCGGCCCGAACGATCCCCATACTCGTTCCGCGGGAGTCGGCCTCGCTGACGTCGGCCGTGATCGTGTACGCCGTCGCGAAGACCAGGGCGCTGCCGAGTCCCCACAGCACGCGTGCGAGCATGAACCAGAACTCCGGCGGCGGGACGAGCAGGGCGACGACGTACATCGTGGTCGCGACGCCCTCGATCGCCAGTCCTGCGATGAACGGTTTTCGCGTCCCGATGCGGTCGACGAGGACGCCCGCGGGCGCGTTCGCCACCAGCCGCGTAAAGCGGTTCGCGCTCAGGATGAGGCCGACCATGAACGCCGAGATGCCAAGCACTTCGCCGAGGTTCGGCAGAATCGGGAAGATGACGCCGCCACCGAACCCGACGAAGAAGGTACTGGCGACGACGGCGAGGACGACTCGGTTGGACTCCATCGATGGTAACTTCACTGTCGATCGCTCTCCCGGTGTTTCGATTCGTAACCCGTTACGAAGGCAAATACGTCCGTGGGTAATGGCTCTATCGAAACCGGAACGCCAGCCAGCCCTCTCTTTCGAGGAGATCGGCCAGGAGGCGGCTTCTGTGGCCGACCGAGAGCCAGACTTATCGGTACGTTCGATGACGAGTCCATCGCCGATGCTCGAACGATTAGGCGACCGCTTCTGGACGCACGAGGAACCGCTCGAGTTCTACGGCGTCGAACTCGGACGTATCATGTCGGTCATGCGGCTCTCGAGTGGCGGGTTGTTCGTCCAGTCGCCGGCCGAACTGACCCCGGAACTGAAAGCCGCGCTAGACGACCTCGGCGAGGTCCGGTTCGTCGCTCCGGCGAGCAAACTTCACGGCCACCTGTACATGGAACAGTACCGAGCGGCCTACCCCGACGTGGAGCTACTCGCAGCGCCAGGACTCGCGCCACGGCGACCGGACCTGCGGTTCGACGGACTCCTGGGAGACGTGCCAGATCCACGGTGGGCAGCCGACCTCGATCAGGTCGTGATCGACGGTCACCGGTGGCTCTCCGAAATCGCGTTCTTCCACCGGCCGAGCAAAACGGTCGTTCTGGGCGACGTCGGCTTTCACATCGACCGAACCAGTCCGCTGAAAACGCGTCTCGTGGCACGGCTCCTTCGAATCTACGAGCGAGTCGGACCGCCGATCGAGTTTCGGCTCACGATCGCCAACGAGGAAACCTTTCGTCGGTCGATCCAGGACGTCCTCGCGTGGGATTTCGACCGGCTCGTCCCGGGACACGGTCGAATCGTCGAATCGAACGCGAAACGGGCCGTACTCGAGGGGTACGACTGGCTTCTCGAAGATTAGAACGTCGAGAGTTCGCCGTCGATCACGCGCCGGGTGATCTCCGTGACGTCGGCGAGTTCGCGATCGACGATCGCTTCGACCTCGTCCTGGACGTCCTCGAGGGTGACGCCGTCGTCGGTGACGACGTGAACGTCGGCGACGTGTGGCTCGTCGATCGGGCGGCCGATCTGGGAGAGCAGACGCACGCGCAGGTCGCGGATGCCGTCGACCTCGTCGACGACGGACTCGGCGATTTCGGTCGAGAGGAGGTTGTAGATCTTCCCGATGTGGTTGACCGGGTTCTTGCCGCTGGTCGCCTCCATCGACATCGATCGGTTCGGCGTGATGAGTCCGTTCGCACGGTTGCCCCGGCCGACGGAGCCGTCGTCACCCTGCTCGGCGGAAGTGCCGGTGACGGTGAGATAGATCGAACCCTCGTCGTAGTCGTCGGCAGTGTTGACGTGGACGGTCACGTCGCGGTCGGTGTGTTCGTTCGCGACCTCCTCGACGAACTCGCGGACCGACTCGACGGCGTCCTCGTAGGCGTCCATGTCCGGGACGTACTCGTCGATCATCGCCGCCGCGACGGTGACGTCGATCTCGTCGCCCTCGCGTTTGCCCATGATCTTCACGTCAGGGCCGAGGTACGGGTTCTCGTCGGCAAACTCGCCGTTGAGCCGCGACTCAGCCTCGGAGACGATCTGTTCGGTCTCGGTCAGGGGCGCGTGGCCGACGCCGAAACTCGTGTCGTTCGCCATCGGGACCGAGACCTCGTCCTCGCCGAAGACCTCCTGCAGGTCGCCGCTTCCCTCGCCGAGTTTCACGTCGACGATGATGTCCTCGCCGACCTCGAGTTGCGGGATCGTCTCCTCGAGATACTCGCGCGCGGCGGTGAGGGCGATGCGTTCGGTCGGAATCGTCTGGCCCTCGTAGTGTTTGGTCGCACGGCCGACGATCAGCAGGTAGATCGGGTCGACGACTTCGCCGCCGCCGAACGCGGGTGCAGCCTCGCCTGCGACCAGCTGGGTCTCGTCGGTGTTGAAGTGAAGGACCTTCCCGACCCGGTCGAGGTACGCCTGTGCCAGTGCGCTGGCGACGCTCTCGGCGACGCCGTCACAGATCGAGTCGGGATGACCGATCCCCTTTCGCTCGACGATTTCTACTTCTTGATCTTCGACTGCCTGCCGGTCGATCGGCTCGACTCGGATGTTCCGCTCGCTCATTACCGGGTCTTCGAACAGCGTGGTTCTATAACTTGCGGATATGATTCAAACGCTATCTCATAACTGGTGTGAGTTACCTCACGCCGCCGTTCGACGTTACGATTCGAGCAACAAGCCGAGATACGAGGTCCGAATCTGCTCGTCGGGGTCGAGATCGAGTTCCTCGAGGACCGTGGCGGCAGCGTTCCGTGCGGACTCGAGGTCGCGCTCGCGTTCGACCTCGGTTTCGACTTCGACGTACTCGCCGACGTCGTCGACGCTGTCGAGCGTGACGGTTAGTTCGTAGCCGTTCGCACCGTCGATCGTGAACCGCTCGCGGACCTTCCGGACCGTCGCCGCCGGCTCGAATCCCAGGTTCGTCAACACGGCGTCCATCTTCTCCTCGTCGCCGACCGCGGTCTCGACTTCCTCGCGAGTCTTGGACTCGTCGTCGACGAGCGGTCCCTTGTACGTGATCCGAGTCTGGGCGTCGTCGCTTTCGTCGGTATCCGGCCGTTCCGACCGAATCCGTAATGCCTCGTCGGTCTCCGGGAACGACCGGTGGGGTGCGTCGTAATACGTATCGACCTGGACGACCCCACCCTGTGGCGTCGCCTCGAGCGTCTCCAGACGGTCGCGGACGCGCTCGAGGTCCGCAGATACCTTCAGTTCGACCTCGTACATGCTCGAGGCGACGGGAAGCGCGCGTAAGTATCGGTCGCTCTCGCGGAAAAACGTCGTTCTTAAATGTAGACGGCGGGACGTACAAGGTATGACCGAGGAAGAAGAGGCCGAACTCGATGAGCAGGCCGAAGACGCCGACGAAGCCGCCACGGACGGGCTTCAGGAAGGCGACTTCGTGGAGATAGAGTACACCGCCTACACCGCGGACGGCGACCAGCTGGTCGACACGACCGACCCCGACGTCGCCGAAGAGGAAGGCGTCGACGACCAGGGCCAGGAGTTCAAGCCCCGCACGATCGTTCTCGGAGAGGGCCACATCTTCGAGGACGTCGAGGACGAACTCGTCGGCGGCGAAGCCGGCGACGAGGGCACCGTCACCGTCCCCGCCGAGGAAGCCTTCGGCGAGTACGACCCCGAGAACGTCGAGACCGTCAGCGCAGAGAAAATCGACGAAGACGACCGCTACCCCGGCGCGAACGTCCAGGTCGACGGTCGGCAGGGCTACATCAGCACGATCATCGGCGGCCGCGCACGCGTCGACTTCAACCACCCGCTGGCCGGTGAAGACGTCGAGTACGAGTACGAGATCGTCGACGCCGTCGACGACCGCGAAAAGCAGGCTGCCGGCCTGTTCGAGATGATGCTCGGCATGGAGCCAGAACTCTGGATCGAGACCGACGAGGTCGAAGAGGAGGTCCCCGTCGAACCCGACGACGAAGACGACGAGGACGCCGAACCCGAGTTCGAGACCGAAGTCGTCGAGAAGGAGACGCTCTACCTCGAGGCCACGCCTCAGATGACGATGAACCAGCAGTGGATGATGGGCAAACAGCAGATCGGCCAGCAGGTCATCGACCAGGTTGGCGTCGACCGCGTCATCGTCCAGGAAGTCATCGACGGCATGGGCGGCATGGGCATGCCCGGCATGATGGGCGGTATGGGCGGCGCTGGCGGCGGCGACATCGAGGACGCTCTCGAGGACGCCGACGTCGACGCCGACGAGATCGTCGAAGAACTCGAAGGCGCCGAAGAGTAACGACTCCCAGTCATTCGCGTTTTCGTGCCGGTCAGTCGACGAGAGCCGTCGCTCCGGACGCAGTAACCGTCACGACCGACGATAGTAACTCCACTCCCACACAGCTATCGCGGTATCGGGCGCATCGACGCCCAGTAGCCACTATCCGTACAGTAGGAGAGACGGTGAACGAAGAGAGAAGAACCGAAGGAGTTCGCGTCTACGACCGAATTACTGGATCGAGTATCCTGCCGCGACGGTAAGCAGGAACACCATGAACAGCGCGACCCCCATCATGTAGGAGACCGCTCTCGGTTCTTCGATCAGGTGCTGGTAGTAACCGGCGATCAGTCCCGCCTTGGCGATCGCCAGCAGTATGGTTGCACCCATCGCGGTGGCGTACGCGAAGTCGAACGTGAAAAACACGAACTTGCCCGTACCCAGTACCAGCAGTACGACGTAGATCAGGGCGTAGGTTCGAACGTCAGCCATTGGTATCCATTCTGAGTGACGGCCACTTATACCTTCCTCATATGACCGGAGCGTCCGGTATCGACCGGGTTCCGCCGCTTCCGCTCGAACCATCGAATAGGCGGAACCTCTTTATTCCGTGACTGTACAGAACTCTATCCATGACCGGTTCTTCTGGAGCCTCGTCAACGTTCGTAACGCTCTCTCTGTGTCTCCTTCTCGTCTGCTCGTCCGTCGCGGTCGGTCTCGGTGCTTCGTCCGCCGGTGCGGTTGCTGGCGATCGCTCCGATACCGTCGACGACGCGACCCTCGAAATCGACGACGAACTCGAGGAAGCGAGCGGGTCGGTCGAAATCGTCGTCCGCCTCGAGGAACCACCTCTCGCGGACGCGACGGTCAGTGACGAGACCGAAGCATACCTCGAGGGCCACGCGGCAGAGACCCAGGAACCGCTACTCGAGTACGTCGACGAAACTCCCGGCGCAAGTGTTCACGAGGAGTTCTGGGTGACAAACGCCGTGGTACTCGAGGTCGATCTCGGCCGGGTCGACCTCGAGGCCTTCGCACAGTTCGACGACGTCGAGGCCGTTCACGAGAACTTCGAGGTGCCGCTCCCGGAGGTGCCGGACGAACAGGTGACGACGCTCTCGGCCGACGCGCTGAACCACTCGAGCGAGCCGACGGCCGACGAGTCCGTGAAACCAACTACGGGAATAGACACACTGAACGCCCCGTTCGTCTGGGACGACTACGACGTTCGAGGCGAGGGCGTCCGGGTCGCAGTACTCGACACCGGCATCGATCCGACGCATCCGGACCTCGACCTGTATACGGAGGACCCCTCGGATCCGACGTATCCGGGCGGCTGGGCGGAGTTCGACGGGAGCGGCGAACGGGTCGAGGGATCGACGCCACACGACGTCGAGGGGCACGGAACACACGTCAGCGGCACCGTCGCCGGCGGCAACGACTCCGGTATCGCCGTCGGCGTCGCCCCGGAAGCGGAGTTGCTACACGGGCAGGTCCTCGGCGAGAATGGCGGCTCGTTCGCCCAGATCGTCGCCGGACTCGAGTGGGCACTCGAGGCGGACGCGGACGTCATCAACCTGAGTCTCGGTGCCGACGGAGCGCATCCGGAACTCGTCGATCCCGTCCGCAACGCCGCGGAAAGCGACACGGTCGTCGTCGGCGCCGTCGGCAACGACGGCCCCGGGACGTCGGGATCGCCCGGGAACGTCTACGAGACCCTCGGCGTCGGCGCTGTCGACGACGACGGGGCGGTCGCTTCCTTCTCCGGTGGAGAACGCCTCGAGCGGTCGAACTGGACCACCGACTGGGGAGGTGCGCCTGCGGACTGGCCGGATTCCTACGTCGTCCCCGACGTCGTCGCACCGGGCGTCGCCGTCGAAAGCACTGCTCCCGGCGGCGAGTACGCCCGGCTGCCCGGTACGTCGATGGCGACGCCCCACGTCAGCGGCACGGTCGCGCTGTTGCTCTCGCTCGAGCCGAATGCCACGTCCGAAGAGGTGACGACTGCGGTGACTGATACGACCTGGAAGCCCGACGGCGAGTCGGCCGAACGGGACGTCCGATACGGTGACGGAATCGTCGACGCCGAGGCAGCGGTCGACCACCTGCTCGAGGAAGTCGATTCGGGCGACTCGAGTGCGGTGATGACCGAATCCGACGGGACAGCAACGAACGGAACGGCGATCGAGGCCGGCAATGAGAGCGTCGAGGAGGCGGCAGTGGACGCGACGCCCGGGTTCGGTTCGCTCGGGGCGGCGGTCGCGTTCGTTTCGGTGCTCTGTTTCGGACGGTTCCTGACGAGCGATGGAAGCCGCTGAACGGCAGCGTTTATCCGGTCACGAGATCAGAGATCTCACGAACCGTGCGAACGGGCACGGATGCCCGTGAGCAGACGGGGAGAAACGACACATGATCTGTACGGTCGACGTGCAAACGGGTTCAGTGTGAACCGCCTCGGGGTCAAGCCCCGAGGCACTCGCCTTGCTTATCTGTAGATCGATCAACTGAACCAAGAACGAGCAATACTGTTACGATCGAAACGAGCAAAACGAAATCGAGTCAGTCGAAACGTCGAATCCCGTCGACCCGCCGTCCTACATCAGGTAGAACAGCGGGAACAGGAACACCCACACGATGTCGACGAAGTGCCAGTAGAGTCCGAAGAACTCGACTGGTCGGTGGTCCTCGAGGTATGCATCGACGCTCACGATCCGGTAGATCATGAACACGGCGATGAGGACGCCGAGGATCACGTGCAGGGCGTGCAGACCGGTGGTCACGAAGTAGACCGAGTGTTCGATACTGGTCCACCAGTACTCGCCGATCGAGAACTTGTACCAGTACTCGTAGGCCTTGACGCCCATGAACGTCAGCGCGAGCAGCAGCGTCGCGAGCATCGCTCCGAGCATTCCTCGCTTGTTCTTGCGCTCGGCAAACACCAGCGCCAGGATGACCGTGAAGCTCGAGGTCAGCAGGACGTAGGTGTTGAGCAGCCCGGGCCAGGAGGCGAACGGAATCGTCTCCCAGTTACCCCAGCCCATGTGCAGGCGCAGGAAGATGAAGCCGCCGATGATGGCACCGAAGACGACGACGTCAGAGGCGAGGAACACCCAGACGCCGAGTTTCGTGTTGCCGACGCCGTCGAACGGCCAGCTCTCGGCGACAGTAGGCTGTGGGACGTTGAACTCCTCGACGCCGAACTTGAACAGCGTGTACCCGAGGATCGCTACCCCGAGGACGGTCACCACTGGATAGATGATGTTCGGCTCGGCAGCAGTCCCGACCAGCGAGTGGCCGCGTGCTTCGGCGAACGACTCCATGTACGGCGTAATGCCGGACAGTCCGAGGAAGAACACGAACATGCCGACACCGATGCCGAACGGCCAGATGCTCGCGTGATCGGCGTGTTCCTCCTCGTGGACGTCCGTCGCCTGTGCGACGCCACCGTCGGTCGCAGCCTGCGTGTCGTCGACGAACTCGAGGCGACCGCTGGCGTAGCTTGGCCGACCGCTCCAGTTCTCGAGCGGCGGGGGCGACGGAATCGCCCATTCGGCCGTGCGGGAGTACTCCCACGGGTTGTCCGGTGCGTCAGGACCGGAGACCCAGCTCTTGGCGAACGTGTAGAACATGATCAGGAACGACGCCCCGAAGATGAAGGCGCCGACCGTCGAAAGCCGGTGGTAGAACGTCATTTCGCCGGCGAAGTGGAAGACGCGGCGTGGCGTCTCCCAGGCGAGGAACTGTGGGAAGTACAGCAGGTTGAAGCCGATGAAGTAGACGGCGAAGTTGAGCTTTCCGAGCGTCTCGGAGTACATCTTGCCGCTGATCTTGGGCCACCAGTAGTAGAGGCCGCCGACCAGGGCAGTGACGCCCGAGACCATCACGTAGTGGAAGTGAGCGACGACCCAGTAGGTGCCACGGAACTCGTAGTCGAGCACGACGGCACCGAGGAAGACCCCGGTGATGCCGCCGAGGATGAACAGCACGAGCGCACCCAGTGCGAACAGGAACGGCGTCGTAAACCGGACCCGTCCCTTGACCATCGTGTAGATCAGCGCGAAGACCATCAGGTCGAATGGTAACGAAATCCCGATGGTTGTCGCCATCATCAGCGTCTTGATCTCCAAGTTGATCGTCGTCAGGAACATGTGGTGCATCCAGACGAGGAACGACTGGAGCGCCACCAGAACCATCGCGATGATGACCCACTTTCGGCCGACCAGTCGCCGACCGGTGAACGTCTGGAACACCTCGAACATGATCCCCAGCGCGGGGAAGAAGACGATGTACACCTCGGGGTGACCGAAGAACCAGAACAGGTGTGCCCACAGCAGGCCCGACCCCTGGTCCGTCGCGAAGTACTGCGTCAGGAACAGTCGGTCGGACAGCAACAGCAGTCCTGCCGCAAGCAGCGCCGCGAACGCGAACAGCATCATCCAGACGGTGAGCAGCCACGACCAGGTGAAAAGCGGCATGTTCCAGAGGCCGAGGCCCTCGGCTCGAGACCGGTGGATGGTCACGAGGAAGTTCACCGTCCCGATCGTAACCGAGATGACGAACAGCGCAAGCGCGAGAATTGTCGTATTACCGCCAGTCGTCGCCTGCATCGCGGGTGTATAGGTCGGTACGTTCAGCGGTGCGTACATCGTCCACCCGCCGGCGAAGGCGCCACCCTGGAAGAACGAAAGGGCGATCAGGATCCCCGAAGCCAGGTAGAACCAGTAGCTCAGGGCGTTCAGCCGGGGGAACGCGAGGTCGTCCGCTCCGATCTGGAGCGGAACGAGGTAGTTCGCGAACCCGGTTGCGATCGGCGAGAGGAACCAGAACACCATCAACAGCCCGTGTGTCGTGACGGCTTGGTTGAACTGAGTCCCGTCGAGCAGGCCGGCTCCACCCGTTTCCCACAGATGAGCGCGGAACGCAAGCGCCATGACGCCCCCGAGCAGCAGGAAGAACAGCGACGTCACCATATACAGGATGCCGACGTCCTTGTGGTTGGTCGTGACGAGCCAGCGCTTGACCGAGGTCATCGGTGGAAGATCACTCATTCGTCGTCACCTCCGTCCTCGTCGGTCGTATCGTCGTTCGTTTCTTCGTCATCGTCGGTATCGTTGTT
This sequence comes from Natronobacterium texcoconense, assembly GCF_900104065.1. Classification (NCBI taxonomy): domain Archaea; kingdom Methanobacteriati; phylum Methanobacteriota; class Halobacteria; order Halobacteriales; family Natrialbaceae; genus Natronobacterium; species Natronobacterium texcoconense. The sequence goes on from NZ_FNLC01000008.1 coordinate 32,887, forward strand.
TTCGTCGTCAGCTTCCTCGTCTTCGTCGTCATCCTCCGGTCCCTCGACGGTGTAGGTCTCGTCGACCGGTTCGGTGAAGCTGATCGTGTCCTCGATGTCTTCGTACTCGTCGTCCTCGAACGTAATCGCTACGTCGTACGGACCACCCTGCTCGATCTCGTCGATCGTGATCGAGCCGTTTTCGAACTCGTCGTCCGAGTAGGTGAAGCTGTAGTCCTCGTCGAACTCGTCGTTGTCCTGGTGTTCGAGTGCGAGTTCGAAGCCGTCCGTGATCCGCTCTTCGCCTTCGTCCTCGAGCGTGATCGTCATCGTCAGCTGGTCGTCGACCCACTGATCGTACTCGTCCTGTGACATTACCTCAACGGGTGACTCCATGTCGCTGTGTCCGGGGCCACACAGTTCGAAACACTCGGCCGTGTACGTGCCGGGCTCTTCGGCGACGAACCAGGTTTCGTCGCTTTCACCGGGTATAGCGTCCGCTTTCACCCTGAGTTCCGATATCCCGAACGTGTGCCAGACGTCCGTCGAGGTTACGTCTATCATGATCGGTGTGTCGGCCGGAATGACCATTCCATCACCGCTGCCGACGGACGACGTCTCGAGGCCGTTGTCGTAGTAGTAGTTCCAGTCGAACGCAAATCCTTCTACGTCGACCTCGAGTGCCTCCTCGCTTGGGTTGTCGAGACCCGGATCCTCGACGTACAACAGCATCGAGTACGTCCAGATAACCAGCGAGATGACGATGATAGCACTCAGGCCAAACGACAGGAACAGTTTCTTTCCACCCTTTCCGCCAGTCGGTAGTTCCCCGACAGATGGGAGGTCCTCGCCGTCGTCACGTTCCTCCGTATCGCGATACTTGTACGCGTTGTACAGAGTATACGCGACAACGACGATTCCGACGAGCGTACCGAGTCCGAGAAATACGAGGAAAATGTTCTCGAACACGTCTACGCGCGTCCTCGGAAGCACCTCCATCGGGGTCGTTAGTGCGCTGTAAATTGTATTCACCTCTTTTGAAGACCGCCTATATGTCGGACGATGGTTCCCCGGGGCACTTATCTATTTGGAAACGGCTCAGACCACCCATCACCGACTGCCGCCCGCGATCGGTGCTCGAGTTAGCCATCGTCTTCTCCTCACTATTTCGTCGGAGTCCGTCCCCTTCTTTCTGTCGCTGTTTCGTGCCTAACATGTATGCACAAAACCTCTATCGGTAGAAATTGGCAAAAACACCGAACCAGTTCGGTCCGGTTCGAGTTGGGGGTTCGGACCGACCGGGAGCCAGACGAAACTCCGTCAGATGTCGACGACCCAGACGCGAAACTCCTCGGGAAGGTCGTAGACCCGTCGAAACACAGCGTCGACGAACTGGGCGATTCGGTCGGTATCTACGTTCGCGCTCACCTGCAGGTTAGTCTTCCCGGCGTCCTCGAGACTGGTCCGCTCGTCGATCCTGAACGCCGGAAACTCCTCGAGGACCGACTCGAGCTCCTCGAGTTCGGACGGCGTACAGTCGAGGTTGACGGTTCCGTCACAGAACTGGATCCAGGGAATGTCGAGTTCGGGATCCAGTTGGTCGTCCGGTCCGGTGACGTGGCCGGTGTCAACCTGGAGCGTCAGGAAGCCACTGTCTCGCGTTTGATGCGCCGCAATCGCGTCGACGTACAACTCCCGTCGCTTCGCGGGGTCAGATGCGTCGAATCGTGTCACTACCCGAACGAACGCGCTCGTTTCTTTAAGCCTTTATGTGGCGCCGATGAACGCAGACACATGGCACAGCCACACATCCTGATCCTCGGGGCACCCGGGGCAGGAAAGGGGACCCAGAGCGCGAAGATCACCGAGGAGTTCGACGTCGACCACGTCACGACCGGTGACGCGCTCCGTGCGAACAAGGACATGGACATCTCCGACATGGACACGGAGTACGACACGCCACGGGAGTACATGGACCAGGGCGAACTCGTCCCCGACGAGGTCGTCAACGCCATCGTCGACGAGGCACTCTCTCAGGCCGACGGCTACGTGCTCGATGGCTATCCGCGGAACCTGGAGCAGGCCGAAGAACTCGAGGACATGACCGACCTCGACGTCGTCCTCTATCTCGACGTCAGCGAGGAAGAACTCGTTCACCGGCTGACCGGCCGCCGACTCGACCCCGAGACCGACGAGATCTACCACCTCGAGTACAACCCACCGGAGGATCCCGAGGTCGAGGAACGACTCGTCCAGCGCGACGACGACACCGAAGAGACCGTCAAGGAACGGCTGCGCGTCTTCCGGGAGAACACCGAACCGGTCATCGAGTACTACGAAGAACAGGGCGACCTCGAGCGTGTCGACGGCGAACAGGCGCCCGACGAGGTCTGGGAGGACGTGACGGCGACGATTCAGGACGCCCTCTAACTCCGATCCTATCGACTGCTGTTTTCGACGTCGACTTCGTAATGGGCGACGTTGAGATACGTTAGCTGCGGGGGCAGAGAGTAGGTATCCGGATAGAGCTGAATATCGTTGTCCTCGAGCGAGGAATCGTACTCGAAGGTCACGGACGCCGAGTGGATGTTGGCCGACGACGTCGCGACAGCGCCGGTGAAGTCGACGCTCGCTTGCATACAGACCTGCTCCGTACAGCCGGGATCGAAGACCTCGTTTTCGGTGTCACCCCACGGCTCGTCGCGTGGCGCATAGATCGTTCCCTCGTAGCTGGACGACTGGATGCCGACGTGTGTTTCGGACGTTCCGTACAGCTGTAACTGCGACGCGTTGCCGTCCGTCACGGAGACGTTGCCGTCGTGAAGGTCGAAGTTGCCAGTCGTGTAGATCTTCAGTTCGTGGTCCGACCCGCCCGCATCGGCGACGAGGTCGTCCTCGACGACGATGTCGTCGTCGACGATCAGCGTCGTATTTCCGCTCGAGATGTCGAACGTCAGTTCGTCCTCGATTCGTAGCTCGTCGGACCGCCAGTACGTTCCACTTTCGGATATCGGATCATCTTCGGTCGACAGCGGTGTGTGCTCTTTCTCGCCGTCCTCGATATCGTCGACCATCTCCTGGATTACCGAATCGAGTTCAGGAGCGGATCCGCCTTCGATATCGCCGTCGTCGACGTCCGCGTTGTCGAATCCGTCGACGTATTCGGAGACGAGGATGCCGTCTTCGAACGTCTCTTCGGCGTCGATGTAGCCGACACGAACGTCGATCGTCCGGTTCGCGTGGTCGACGTTTCGAACCGAGCTATCGCCCGCCTGATTCTCGAAGAACGACTCCCAGCCGCGATAGTAGTCGCTCTCGATGGTGATGGTGACGCTCTCGTTTTCGACGACTGCAGCCTCCTGAAAGGACTCCGTCCGTACGTGGGAAAACTGTACGTTACCCGCGTTGAGCCGCTCTTCGCCGGTCGCGGTCACGACCGGCAGCGTGAGCGTGTCGGTGACCGCGTCGTAATGTATCGACGGCGCCGAGATAACCTGCGTTTCGTTGCCCGTTTCCCGAAACACCGCGCCCGCCTCGTAAGCGATTTTCGTCCCGTCGTCGTTCTCGTACTCCACCGTTCCGATCGTCAGATCGTCGATCGCATCGTCGTCGAGCGCCTCCGAGGACACCGATATGACGCCGGATTCCTCCCGGACGACCGCACCGTCCTGTCCGATCTCGAGATCCAGTCCTCTCGAGACGTCAGTCGTCGACGACGCGGTCTGCATCTGCTGGCCCAGTTCGACGAACGCACTCTCGACGCGTTCCTGTTCGGCCTCCTGCTGAATACTGGTGACAGTATCACCGGCGACGAGAAAGATACTCACGCTAACAAGTGAAACCATACCGATCAAAATGACCACGCCGATGATAGCGGACTGGGCTCGCATCGTCGTCTCCCCTCGAGGTCGGAAACCCATATCATCTCGTGGAGGAAACGGTTAGAATAAGGGAGGAGACGGGTCAATTATTTCAACACCGTTCGTCGTCGTTCACGCCCGCCGTTCGTCTGATTGCCGTTTTCATAGAACGGCTAGTAAGACTCTCGAAAACGCTAGTTGAACGGTTTGAACGATCGAAGTGGAAAACAGGACGGCCGGACGGTTCCGAATTGTAGTGAACGAAAGTGTTCGATCGTCGAGACAAATGGTAGTTGTTCACCCGATGATTATTTCGTCCGATCGAACGTCGACCTGATCGGGATCGTACCCGGACTGATCTGGACTAGACCCGTCACCGGTATCTATCGGCTCTATCGATCCTGTTTCGTCACCAATGTCGATGACGTCGAGTTCCGGATCTTCGCCGGCGGTCCCACTACCGGGTGTGATCTCGACGTGTGCGATCATATCGTTGAAGTTTGGATCGCCTGCTTGAGAGTGTGCTATGTCCCAGTACTCGTCCGGTGTAATCGATTCTCCGCCCGGAAGGTGTGGATTTTCGTTGTTCTGTTCTGGATGATGTGTGAGCGTAAACGCGAAGATGAACTCGTTTTCTTCGAGATTCAGTTCGCCGTTTTCGTCGACTGGAACGTCGACACCAGGCCGCTCGAGCAGATCGTCGACCGCTTCCTGCCTGTCGACGCCCGGATCGAGTTCGGGGATCGCCGTGTCCTCTTCGCCTAACACACGAACATTGGTTTCGTTCGTTTCAGTGTCGGCGGTGAGGTCGACCAACTCGTTTCCGCCGCTTACAGCTTCGTCGGTACACTCGATGTGGTCGTAGATGGCTCCGTTGTAGGTGTCCGTCACCGTCTGTTCGCCGTACCCGCCACAGAACGGGTGACTGTACGACGCTGCATCGATCATGAGACTCACCCGTTCGTCGGTCGTAAAACTGTGACTGTAGATGGGCCTCGGTTCGTCGAACCGGTTGAGATTCGTATCACTCCACTCGGTTTCGATCGTTTCCGGTTCCCCGGCAGGATCGTTTTTCTCGTCGACGGGTTGCAATACGATGTCGGCCCGTGCCGGTAGCCACTCGATCTCGTACCCGTCGACGAGCAGTTCGATCTCGTCGCTCGGTGCTGATCCGCGTTCTATCGGACCGTCCCACTGCCAGTTCCCGGGCGAACTACCGATTCCACCGGAGTCGCCCTCCCAGGTCAGTTCATATCCCGAACCCTCGTTCCAGACGAGTTCGTTGGTATCCCACGACCAGACGTAATCGTGCTCGTTACAACCGCCGAACCAGCCCGGATCGACACACTCCCACGACGGTTCCGGTTCGGTCCCATCCGGCGAAACCCATCCACCCTCGTCCGATTTCTCGAGTTCGTCGTCGGAACCATCCGGCGAAGATGCGTCGAAACTGTACGTCATTCCGTCCCCGTCTGTCGTGAAGTTCCCGTCCGTTTTGTCGGGCACGTATGCGTTGCGACAGTTACGACAGTCCAATGGATTACTGTTCGACATTTCGACGCCGACGATCGAGACGTTCACCTCGGTGTTCGACGGGAGATTCACTTCGTCGGAGTCGGGATCGATCCCGTCATCGATACTGAGATAGCCACTCACCTCGTTTCCGTCGTCGATCACATCGACCGTTGCAGTGAGATCGCCCTGCGGAAGCAGGCTGCGATTGAACGTCCAGCTTGCAGTCGCGTTCTCACCGTACGTCCGATCGATCGTCGACGCGTTGGTCCCGGACCAGTCGGCACTGTCGGACTCGAGTTCGAGCTCGAGTTCCGACTCCGATGCGTTGTGTGCGCCCAGGTTGTGTACGTCGACCTCGACCGTCACGTGCTCGCCGGTTGCGTTGACGGGGTCGTTCGGATCCTCTGCTAGTTCCCCATCTACTCTTGGGTTAGAAACGTTGAGGTACGGATCTTCCTGTTTTGCGTAGTAGAAACTACCCGGTTTGTCGAGCTCGTCGTCTTCGGTCGCGACGGTGTATTCGTGTCGTTCGCCGTACGTTAGATTGTCGTGTCTTTCTGGTGGGATAGACAGGTTCGCCGCCGTCTCTTCGCCACCACCACGGGTGACGTTTTTCGGATCCGATTCGACAGAGTCAACGTCTAGAACCGTGAACGTAACGTTCTGTGAATCGCTCTCGTCGCCGTTGTTTCTGATGTCGGCACTGACGTTCAACGCTGTATCGGCTCGGTCGACGAAGCGGTTCGTCCCAGGCAGGTCGTCGTTCGTAAGTCCGTGATCGTCGGTCACGAGAAACTTCGGTGGCTCCGTCTCGGTGGCGTTCTCGATTGTGACTTCGACGACGCCGTCCGCTCCGTCGATAAACGGCGTATCGGCGTTCGACGTTACGTTGTCCGCACCGAACGCCGACTCGAGATGTGTCTGCCAGCCGTCGTGGTAGTCGCTTTCGACGACCAGCGTCAGATCGTTGTATCCCTCGCTGGTCGCGTTGTCGGCGGCGATCGCTATCTCGTCGGAAAGCGTACTATCGGGGTTCGGCTCGACGACCGCTTCGGTCCCGCTTACGGCGTCCTGGCTGAGAGTAGTAAAGTGAAGCTGGAGGATATCGTCGTCGTATCCGATATTCGGAGACGAGACGACGCGGGTCTCGCCGTCGGCTACTTCCCAGCTCGCGCCGCTCTGGTAGGCGATCGTTCGGTCCGAGAGTTCGTACTCGATCGCACCGATCGTCTCGATGGTAACAGTCTCGTTGGAGCCAGTAACTGATCCATTGTGCCAGACGATGTAGGCCTCTCCGTCGTCCCTATAGTTTGCATCCTCCCACGGGATCGTCTGCATCTGTCCGCTCGATGCCGCAGTCGCGATCCCGTGATCGGTCACCTCGATAGTCGACCGCGTCAGTTCCGCCTGACTTTCGGACTCGAGGGAGTCCAGCAGGACCCAGCCGGTGACTGCGAGCAACGTCGCGCCCACGATTACCATTCCAACCAGCAACACGAAGCCGATCTGTGGGGAGACACCCCGGTCGTCCGGTGCGTTGCCGGGTACGCTACTGGCTCCGCCAATCATTATTTCATAGAATTCCTGAATTATAGATATTAAATGTTGGGATGGATAGACGTCGAAGTAACGACCGACAGCACGAACGCGTGGTCGAACCGAAGAGGAGATTGGCTCCTCGGTCACAGTGACCACGACCGCCGACCAAAGATAAACACTTGTATACCGTACGTGCGCTAGCCCAATCAGATGACGCGTACAGCCGAGAAGATCAACGTCCTCGTTCGCGAGGATTCCTCGATGACCGACGCTCTCGAGGCCGTCCGCGAGGCAGCCGACGAGAACGGTGGCGAGATCCAGTGGGGAGACGTCAACGACGACCTGTCGAGCGGTCAGTGGGGTCGGTTGATCGAAAAAGGAGTGTTGGTCGACGGCGACGAGGGGTTCGAGATTGCCGATCGGGAGGCCTACGACGAGGCACTCGACGGTGACGCCGACGAGATTTCGGTTCCCGACGTCGACATCGACGACGAGGAGTCGAAATGGTCACAGTGGGACAAGATGGCGGCCGTCGGTTCCGTCCTGCTGATGATCGGATACTGGTTCGACTCGGTTCGCGGGACGGTCGGCGGTACGATCGACCTCGTCGTCGGTCCGCTCGATACCTTCCTGCCGTTCTACGCCGTGATTCTTTCGGTCGCGCTGTTGACTGGTCTGTACTCGACGCTGCTACAGGCGAACCTGATGAACCCCGAAATCATCGGGAAGTATCAGGAGCGGATGAAGGCCATGCAGGAGAAACAGAAAGACGTCCGCGAGCGCAAGCAGGAGGCCGAGGAACGCGACGCGAGCGAGGCCGAGATCGAACGTCTCGAGGACGAACTCGAGGAAGTTCGCGAAGAGCAGATGGAGGCAATGGCCGAGAACCTCGGGATGTTCAAAGAGCAGTTCCGACCGATGGTCTGGATCATGCTGTTTACCATCCCGCTGTTCCTGTGGATGTACTGGAAGATCCTCGACGGCGGCGTCAGTGACGCCGAGTTACAGATGATCATGCCGATCGCTGGCGACGTGTCGCTCGATCAGGGGCTGGTCGGACCGATGTGGGCCTGGATCGTCTGGTACTTCGTCTGTTCGATGGGCTTTACGCAGTTGCTGCGCAAGTCGCTGAACATCGATATGACGCCGAGCTAAACCTGCTCGTCGCCGGCAAAAATCCGATCTCCCGACTCGTCGTACCCTTTCCCGACCGATTCAAAACCCCTTTTAGCCGCCGCGTCGCAGTTCAGATATGTTACTTACCGTCTCCGGCCCGCCGGGAAGCGGGAAGAGCACGACTGCGGAGTTGCTCGCCGATGCGTTCGATCTCGACCACGTCAGCGGCGGCGACATCTTCCGCGAGTTGGCCGAGGAACGCGGCTATACGCCCCTCGAGTTCAACAAACTCGCGGAGGAGAACGACCAAATCGACCGTGACCTCGATCGTCGCCTGCGCGAGATCGCCGTCGAGGAGGACGACCTCGTCCTCGAGTCACGACTCGCCGGCTGGCTAGCTGGCGAGCAGGCCGACTTTCGGTTCTGGCTCGACGCACCGGCCCGCGTCCGTGGCGAACGGATCGCCGAGCGAGAGGGGAAAGACCCCGAACGGGCGACCGAGGAGACCCGTGCTCGCGAGGCCAGTGAAGCCCAGCGATACGAGGAGTACTACGGGATCGACATTCAGGATCTGGGAATCTACGATCTCTCGGTCAACACCGCTCGCTGGGAACCCGATGCGGTGCTCGACATGCTCGTCACCGCCGTCGGCGAGTACGACACCGACGGCGACGAAGGGAAGGCACAGGTCGACCTCGAGTACGAGTTCTGATAATGTCCGGACTTCGTGGCCCACCCGAGGACCGATCGCCTGCCGAACTCCTCGAGTTCGGCGTCGTCAACCTGGACAAACCGCCCGGCCCGTCCTCCCACCAGGTCAGCGGTTGGCTCCGGGACTCGGTCGCCGACGCACTCGCCGACGGTGAAGCGGACGCGACGATCGATCGGGCCGCCCACGCGGGGACGCTCGACCCCAAGGTCACTGGCTGTCTGCCGATCATGTTCGGTGATGCGACGCGACTTGCGCAGGTCTTCCTCGAGGGTCCGAAGGAGTACGTCGCCGTCCTCGAGTGTCACGGCTCGGTGCCGGCCGACGCCGAATCGATCGTCGCGGAGTTCGAAGGACCGATCTACCAGAAGCCGCCCCGCAAGAGCGCGGTCGCGCGTCGGCTACGCGTGCGTGAAATTTACGATCTGGACGTCCTCGAGGCCGAAGACCGCCGACTCCTCGTCCGGATTCGGTGTGAGAGCGGAACCTACGTGCGAAAGCTCTGTCACGACCTCGGGCTGGCGCTCGGAACTGGTGGGCACATGGGTGACCTCCGGCGCACGATGACGTCGCCGTTCGACGATTCGACGCTGCACTCTGCCCACGAGTTCCTCGACGCGCTCGCGTTCTGGGCCGAAGACGACGACCCCGACCTCCTGTACGAGGTTGTCGAACCTGCCGAACGAATCCTCGAGGGGATACCGAGCGTCGTGATCGCCGAAAGCGCAGCACGCGAGGTCGCGGAAGGTGCGCCCGTCTACGCGCCGGGCGTTCTCGATGTCGGCGACGAGGTGTCTCGAGGGAATCTCGTCGCCTGTTGTACGCCCGACGGCGCTGCCGTCGCACTCGGGGAGTTCGTCGGATCGGCCGACGCCGAGTCGGGTGTGGTCGTCGACCTCGAGCGCGTGCTCGTCTAGTCCTTCAGGGTCGGTCGCGGGTTGATACTCGAACGCCGGATTACTTTGTCCGTGATTATCATGTATACTGTATGCCAACAGTAACCACTCGGGGGATTCCCGATCCGGAGGATGACGGCGCTTTCGATGACGGGCCAGCCGTTTTCGTCCCCGACAGTTCGACGCGGCACTGGCAGTGCGCTCTCCGTAACGGGCCGTGGATGGCTCGCTCGAACGGCTCGGGCGTTCTGCCGACATCGGATACGCTTCCGGCGCGATGGGCTGCAGGTGGCGATGGCGCATGAACTGGGGAACGGACCCCTACGAGTGGGTCGGTGACTGGAGTGGACGGCGTGCGGCGCTCTCGCCGGATCGCACCGCCGTCGTTGACGAAACGGTCGGCGAAGCATACACGTACGGTGATCTGGAGAACCGTGCCAACGCGACGGCGCGGCTGCTCGAGTCCGTCGGCGTCGGCGAGGGCGACCGCGTCGCGGTCGTCTCCCGGAATCGGGTCGAGCCGTTCGACCTCTTCTTCGCGACGGGAAAGCTTGGAGCGATCCTCGCGCCGCTTTCCTACCGGCTGGCACCGCCGGAACTCGGGGAGTTGCTCGACCTCGTCCAACCCCGATTGCTGGTCATCGAGTCGCCGTTCGTCGAGCGCGTCGAGCACGCCCTGGCACGTGCCGATGTCGATCCAGTCGTCGTCGAGCTAGCTGGCGACGAGATCGCAGGTGGCTGGGAGTTGTTCGCGGAGAACGTCCCGGACGACGAGTCACCGGTCGAGACGGCCCGCACGTCGCTGTCGGATCCACACCTCCTGTTGCACACGGGTGGTTCGACGGGGACGCCCAAGGAGACCACGGTCACTCACGGCTCGATCTACTGGAACTCGTTCAACACGATTACAGCGTGGGGGCTTCGCGACGACGACGTCGCGCCGATGGTGTTCCCGCTGTTCCACACCGGCGGCTGGAACGTGCTTACGCTCCCGTTTTTCAACATGGGTGGAACGCTGCTCGTCGACCGGGAGGTCGAGCCGGATCGCGTCTTGGAACAGATCGACCGCCACGGTGCGACCGTTCTGGTCGCAGTTCCGGCAGTCCTGCGGACGATGGCCCGCCACGACGCCTGGGAGGGGACGGATCTCTCGACGCTGCGATTCGTCAAGAGCGGCGGCGGCCCCTGTCGTGATGCCATCGTGCGTGCGTGGCGCGAGCGCGGCGTCGAGTTCTCCCAGGGCTATGGCCTGACCGAGTGTGGGCCGAACAACTTCGCGATGCCGGACGAGTGGGAACCCGAGAAGGTCGCCAGCGTCGGCAAACCCGTCATGTGCGCGGACGTCCGCGTCGTCGACGACGAGGGGCGGCCGCTCGAGAGCGGCGAAATTGGCGAACTCGAACTCGCCGGCCCCCACGCTGCCACGGAGTACTGGGGCGACTCGGGAGCGGGCGAAGAGACGTTCGAGGACGGCTGGGTGTCGACGGGTGATCTTGCTCGCCGCGACGAGGACGGCTTCTACCACATCGAGGGCCGCAAGAAGAACATGTTCGTCAGCGGCGGTGAGAACGTCTACCCACCGGAGGTCGAGGACGAAATCGCGGATCATCCGGCCGTCTCCGAGGCGATCGTGATCGGCGTTCCAGACGACCAGTGGGGCACCGTCGGGAAGGCAGTAGTCGAACTCGCCGACGACGTCTCGTTCACGCTCGAGGACCTCGAGGTCCACCTCGATGGGCGTCTCGCCCGCTTCAAGATCCCGAAGTACCTCGCGTTCGTCGACGAGATGCCGACGAGTGGGCCGTCGAAACTCGACCGGACAGCCATCAAAGAACGGTTCGGCGAACAGTCGGAATAATTGGATTACTGACCGACAAAGACAAGTGATGACATACCAAATACAGTACGAACAGTACGATCGTCCATGATGGACATTACCCTGGATATGGAGCAGTACGACTGTCCGTTCATCGATACGACGGACGATCACGACGTGTCGTTTACTACGCTCCACTGGAAGTTCGACTCCCACCAGCGGGAACTCGAGACGCGGATGGTCGTCGAGGGGGAGAGTCGAGAGACACTCGAGTCGGGGCTGTCGGCAGTACAGGAACACCACAACATGTGCGAGTGTGCCCTGTTCAAGAAGCGCGACGATACCGCCGTCATCAGGACTGTTATCGGCGAGACGGATGCGATGGGCGTCATCCGGAACAATGGGGGGTACGTCACCGGTCCCTTCCACATCGAAGACGGTCGCGAACGCTGGGAGGTCGGGTTCGACGACGACGAGACGGCCGACGACGCGCTGGCCGAACTCGAGGTCAACAACGAGTTCGACGTCGAATCGCGGACCTCAGTCGCGTTCGACGACGCCGCCGACGTGATCGAACACGTCGGAGCGGCGAGCGAACTGCTCGAGGGCTGTCGCTCGCTCTCGGCGGTCGAACGCGAGACGCTGACGGTGGCGGCACGGAAGGGCTACTTCGACCAGCCGCGTGGCGCGACCCTGCAGATGCTCGCCGAGGAGTTCGACGTCTCCGATACGGCGGTCTCGAAGAACGTCCGCCGGGCCGAACGGAAGGTGCTTCGACGGGTCGTAGAGGCACTCGAGTCGATCGAGTAGCCACGGGGAACGCGACGAAACGGGTCCGTAGCAACGGCTCGGCCGGGTTTGTATACCAACCCCTCTTCCCATGGTAGTATAACGACATACTATTCCTAATATGGGATATGATACCACCCGGCGCGAGACGCTGAAAGGAACAGGGGCGCTAACCGCGGTCGGCATCGCTTCGCTGGCTGGCTGTCTCGACGACGGTGGAGTCGCTGGCGACGATCCGGCCGACGAGACGCTGACGATCGGTGCGATCCAGCCAGTGTCGGGGGAGCTCGAGTACTACGGCCAGATCAGCCTGATGGGGTTCTATTCGGGGCTGGCCTACAAGTACGACCTCGATCCGGTCGAGGGAATGACGACGGGGACGTACGAACTCGACCCAGAGGACGGACCGACGTTCGAGATCATCGTCCAGGACACGGAGTTCGCCCCGGACACGGCACAGCGAGTCGCTGAAGACCTCGTCGTCGACGAGGAAATCGACGTGCTGTTCGGCGCGTCGTCTTCCGACGCCGCCCGGCAGATCATCCCGAACGTCGTCGACGAGGCGGAGATCCCGTACATCGTCGGCCCGGCCGCCGACGGCGACATCACCGTCTCCGGCGATCACTGTCACGAACTGGCCTTCCGGGCGAGCGAACACACTGCGATGGACGCCCGCGCGGGCGGCCGGTACGTCGCCGAACAGGGCGACATCTCGACGGTCGCGATCTTTGCTGCGGAGGGAGCGTTCGGAGAGGGCGTCGCGAACAACTACCAGGAGGTACTCGAGGAGCACGACGTCGAAGTGCTCGAGCCGCGGTTCGTCGAACAGGGGTACAGCGAGTTCGAAGGGATGTTCGACGAGGCGATCGAGCAGGGGGCCGACGGCGTCGTCGGCGGCTTCACGTTCGCGACGCTTCCCGAGTTCCTCCCGACGGCGATGAACTACGACGAAGTCCAGGCGTTCGGCGGCTTCGCCGAACTCGTCACGACCCAGATTACGGGCCAGACTGTCGAGGCCGTCCTCGGCGAGGACTTCACGGCCGAAGACATCGAGGAGGCCGGACTCGGACCGTTCACGACGCGATACCACTGGAATCAGTACGACAACCCGATCAACGACGAGTTCGTCGACCTCCACGTCGACGCCTACGACCAGGTACCGGACCTGTTCAGCGCCGGTACCTTCGTCGGCGCATCGGCGCTCGTTCAGGCGATCGAGGAGACGGGATCGACGAACGGCGACGACATCGCCGATGCGATGCGCGGAATGACCGTCACGGACACCCCGAAAGGTGAGAACGCCTACACCTTCCAGGAGCACAACAACCAGGCCGCCTCCGAGATGACCGTCGCCTGGCCCGTCCCGACCAGCGAGGAGTACGAGGACACCTGGGACGCCGCCGTGATGCCCGGCGAACCGGTCGAGACCTACGAACCCGAGGACGTGATGGTGCCGACCGACGAAGCGACCTGCGATCTGGGGTGAGTGATCGAATGTTACTCTCGACACACGGACTCACGAAGGAGTTCGGCGGAATCACCGCCGTCGACGGCGTCGAGTTCACTCTCGAGGAAGAGGAACTCTGCTCGGTCATCGGCCCCAACGGTGCGGGGAAAACGACCTTCTTCAACCTGCTGACGGGCGTCCTCGAGCCGACACGGGGACGGATCGAGTTCCTTCCTAAATCCGCACGGCGCGAGGCTATCGCCGATGCCCTGGCGGAAGACGAGGAACTGGCAAGCAGGTTCGAGACCGAGGCGGAACTCGCCGGAGCGATCGAAGCCGGTGACGTCTCGAGCGACGTCGTCGATCCCTGGCTCGAACCGGTAGACGTCACCGGCGCTTCGCCCCACGAGACGGCGTTGCTGGGGATCCACCGCTCGTACCAGGTGACGAATATTTTTCCAACCGTTTCGGTTCTCGAGAACGTCCGCATCGCTGTCCAGGCCCACCAGGGGAACGACTCCTGGCGGTTCTGGCGAAACGTCAACGCCTTCGACGACCACATAGCGGAGGCCGAGTCGATCTTGGAGCGGATCGGACTCCTCGAGTACGCCGACGAACCCGCCGAGAACCTCAGTCACGGCGAGAAACGCAACCTCGAGATCGGCATCGCGCTGGCCGGCGACCCCGACGTATTGCTGCTCGACGAACCGACGGCAGGCGTCTCGAGCGAAGACGTCGATCGCGTGACTGACATCATCGAAGACGTCGCCAGCGATCACGCCGTCATGCTGATCGAGCACAACATGGACGTCGTCATGGGGATCAGCGACCGGGTCGCGGTGCTCAACCAGGGCGAACTCATCGCCCAGGGCGAACCCGAAGAGATCCGCCAGAGCGAGGCGGTCCAGCGGGCCTACCTCGGCGGCTACGAGGGCGACGGCTCCTCGACTGCGGCCGCGACCGACGGCGGATCCGATCGGGAGGTGTCCGCGGGATGAGCGATCCGTTGCTCGAACTCGAGGGTGTTCACACCTACTACGGCGAGAGCCACGTCCTCCAGGGCGTCGACCTCACGGTCGAGGAGGGCGAGATCGTCGCTCTGATCGGGCGCAACGGCGTCGGGAAGACGACGACGCTGCGATCGATCCTGCAACTGACGCCGCCTCGAGAGGGAAGCGTCCGGTTCCGAGGCGAGGATGTCACCGGCGAGAGCACCCACGAGGTCGCCGATCGTGGCATCGGCTGGGTGCCCGAGGAACGGCGGATGTTCGGCTACCTCACCGTCGAGGAGAACGTCCGCGTCTCCGTCGGTCCCGACCAGGAGTACGAGGCACTGCGGGAGTACGTCTTCGACCTGTTCCCCGACCTCGAAAAGTTTCGGGAGAAAGAGGCCCGGAACCTGAGCGGCGGGCAACAGCAGATGCTCGCGATCGCACGCGGCATGGTCGGCGACAACGACCTGCTGCTGGTCGACGAACCCAGCGAGGGACTCGCACCGATGATCGTCGACCAGGTCGTCGAGGCGCTCCGTGAGGCATCGGAGGAGACGACGATGATCCTCGTCGAACAGAACTTCCCGCTGGCGATGGACCTCGCCGACAGGTTCTACCTGCTCGATCACGGCACCGTCGTCGAGTCGGGAACGACCGACGGCGTCACCGCCGACGACGAACGAATCCGGAGGTATCTGTCAGCATGACCGGAAGCGTACTCCTCTCGGAAACACCGCTTCTCGTCGACGCTATTGGGCGGTTCGTCCAGCCCGACACCATCGCACGCATCCTCATCGAAGGACTCGGAAAGGCGGCGATCTACTTCATCATCGCCGTCGGCCTGACGCTCGTGTTCGGACTCATGGGCGTGCTCAACTTCGCCCACGGCGCGTTCGCGATGCTCGGCGCGTACGTCGGCGGCGTCCTGATGGTGCTCGCCGTCTCGAGCGGTACCGGTCCGTTCGCGCGGGTCGCGTTCTTCGTCGTCGTCGCAGCCGTCGTCTTCGCGCTCGTGACGGTCGTCGGCAGCGCGCTCGAGATCGGGCTCGTCCGGCCGATCTACGACCGGACGCCGATGTACCAGATCCTGCTGACGTTCGGCGTCGGACTCATTCTGGAGGAGGGTGCACGGATCGTCACCTCCGCCCAGGGTATCCAGCCCGAACCGACCTGGACGGGTGCGGCGGCGACGATCCCGAGCGCACTCGAGTCGTTTTACTCGATTCTGGGTGCGAGCATCCGTGGATTCTACATGTTCGCGATCGTCGCCGGCGTCGTCGTCGCGACGGCGGTCTGGCTGTTCCTCAACCGGACGCTGTACGGCCTCTACATCCGGGCCGGCAGCGAGGACTCCGAGATGGTCGAGGCGCTCGGGATCGACGTCCGGAAGGCGTTCACCGTCGTCTTCGGGCTCGGAACCGGGCTCGCGGCCGTCGGCGGCGTCTTCCTCATGTGGGACCCTACGTGGGGGCCGAGCGTCCTGCTGAACATCGACGTGTTGCTGTACGCGTTCGTCGTGGTCGTCATCGGCGGCCTCGGCTCGTTCAAGGGGACCCTCGCTGCCGCAGTGATCGTCGGCATCGCCGACTCGTTCACGACGTGGCTGTTCAACACGGGCATCGTCGCCTTCCCGGGCTTGCCCGAAGTGACCGTCTTCGCCCTGCTGGTGATCGCACTGATCGTGCGTCCACAGGGACTGTACGGCGTCGAGGAGGTGGGTGGCCATTAGCCCGAATCGTGACGAACGCGGGCGGGACGCCGTCTCGCCCGCGAGCGACGGCGGCACCGAATCCGCCTCGGCGAGCACCGACGGCGAGGAGGTCGCCGAAGGGTCGGCGTTCGCGAACCTGCTCGAGGACGGAAGCTGGGTTCGTCAGTATCTGCGCGACCACACGGCCCACGCGCTCGTCGTCGCGTTCTTCGTGATCTACCCGCCGCTGTACGGTGTCCTGTTGCGGCTCCCGGGGATCGACCTCGGGGTCGTTTCGTTCGCTCCGGCTGCCTTCTTCGACGCCTTCCTCCCGGGGACGACGTTCCTGATCGCAATGTTGTTCCTCGGACTGTTCGCGATGAGTTTCGACTTCATCAGCGGCTACACGGGCTACCTCTCGTTCGGCCACGCCGCGTTCTACGGTATCGGGGCGTATTTCATCGTCCTCGCGGCGAACGGACAGATTCCGGGAATCCCGGGGGGAACGCCCTTCATGATCACGATGATCATCGGTGGGATTCTCGCCGCCATCGCTGCGCTCGCGATCGGTGCGGTCTCCTTCCGGCTGACCGGCGTCTACTTCGCGATGATCACGCTCGGGTTCGCCCAGGTGCTGTACGAACTCATCCGCAACTGGGGCTACGTCGCGTCGAACCCACAGGAGGGGCCGAACATCGGCGGACCGACGCCCGAAATCGGCGTCCCGTTCGTCGACTCGCTGTCCGTGGCGCTCGGTCGGCTCGCCGGCGACAGCTTCGAGAACGTCCTCGGACTGGGGATCGATGTCTCGGCGACGCTGACCTCCTACTACGCGATCGGGCTGATCGTCCTCCTCTGTTACTTCGCGATGCAGCGGATCATCCACTCGCCGTTCGGCCGGGTGATGATCGCCATCCGCGAGAACGAGGAACGCGCCAGAGCCGTCGGCTACAACGTATTCTGGTACAAGATGGGTGCCTTCGCCTTCAGCGCCTTCTTCGCCGCGATTGCCGGCGCACTGTTCGCCGCCTTCCGCGGTTCGGCGTCGCCCGACAACACGTTCTACTTCCTCGTCACCGCAGACGCCCTGATCGTCGCGATCATCGGCGGTCTCGGGACGCTTGCCGGACCGTTCTTCGGCTCGGCGTTCTTCGAGTGGCTCGAGGACGTCCTCTCCTCGGAACAGGGCGGGCTCGCCCCGTACCTCCGGGAGGGACTCCCCGAGAGCGTGTTACAGGCCGACGTCGGCGGCATCACCTTCCTCGAGGTAATCAACGCCGTCGTCGACGGGCGTAGCCAGCTGTACCTGGGTATCGTCTTCGTGTTGTTCGTGCTGTTCGTCCCCAACGGGCTGCTCGGGTCGATCCGCGATCGGCTCGGCGGCACCGTTGCGAAACGATTCCCCGACTACCTCGATCGATACCGACGATGACGCTCTCGATTCACCGACGCGCAAACCACTACGGGTCGCGTCTCGCCGTCGCCGACTACGACGGCGACGAGCGACGGGAGTACGACTACGACGACCTCGCGGCGATGGCCGACGAGTACGCACGCCGGCTGGCCGACCACGGCGTCGGTCCCGGCGACCCGGTCTGTGTACTCTCGCGGAACCGGCCCGAACTGCTCGGGCTGTTCTTCGCCGCCGTCGAAACGGGGGCGATCCTCGCGCCGATCTCCCAGCGGCTCCCCGCCGAGACCGTCGAAACCCTGCGCGAACGGATCGATCCGGCACTCACGCTGTGCGAAGAGCGGTTCGAGGAACTGGCACCCGACGCGACGACCCTCGAGTCGTTCACCGCGGGCGAACCGGAGACGACCGAGGTCGAGCGAAACCCGCCGGAGCGCGACGACGACCGGCCCGTACTCTACCTGCACACCGGTGGAACGACCGGCGTCCCAAAGGTGGTCGTCCTCCCGGCACGCCAGCTCGAGTGGAACTGCATCACCGAAGTGTCGGCCTGGGGACTGGGCAAGGAGGACGTCTCGGCGACCCTGCTGCCGCTCTTTCACACCGGCGGCTGGAACCTGCTGACGCTGCCGACGCTGTACGCCGGCGGCCGTATCGTCCTCCACCGGGAGTTCGATCCCGTCTCGGCTCTCGAGTCGATCGAAGCGGAGGGCGTGACGCGAGTGTTCGCCGTCGCCGCTATCTTCCAGGCGATGGCAGCGGCCGATCGGTTCGACGAGACCGACTTCTCGACCGTCGAGTGGTTCATGAGTGGCGGCGGCCCCACGCCGACCGCCGTGATGGAAGCGTACCGGGAGCGCGGCCAGCGGTTCACCCAGGGGTACGGGCTGACCGAAGGCGGCCCGAACAACCTCTACTTCGACCCCTCACGGTCAGACACCGAAAAGGCCGCCGAGAGCGTCGGCAGGCCGTTCCCCGACTGCTCGGCTCGCGTCGTCGACGAGGACGGCAACCCGCTTCCCGACGGCGAGACCGGCGAACTCGAGCTCTCGGGACCGGTGACGGCCGCGGGCTACCTCGGGACGGAGGACGGCACCTTCGAGGGGCAGTGGGTCTCGACCGGCGACCTCGCGAGACGTGACGAGGACGGTGACTACTACATCACCGGCCGGACGGACAACATGTTCGTCAGCGGCGGCGAGAACGTCTACCCCGAGGAAATCGAATCGGCGCTCGACCGCCGGGACGACGTCGACGCCGTCGGCGTCGTCGGGATTCCCCACGACCGGTGGGGAACCGTCCCGAAGGCCGTCGTCGAAGGAGATGATCTCGAGGCCGACGACCTCGAGGCCTACTGCCGGGAACACCTCGCCGGCTACGAGGTGCCCGAGGCGTTCGAATTCGTCGACGAACTCCCGCGGAGCGGCCCCGGGAAGATCGACCGCGAGGCGCTCGAGACGGAGTTCGGTGCGGGTGAGAACGCGTGATTGCGGGGTGGTTCCGATGACGACCGTCGGACTCACCGGCTACGGACGGTACTTCCCCGACGAGACGATAACGGGGGAAGAGATCGCCGAGGAGAACGGCATTCCCGAGGAGGTGGTCCGCGAGAAGATGGGGATCACGGAGAAGCACGTCTGTCCGCCGGACGAAGACCACGTCACGGATATGTGCGTCGCAGCCGCCGAAGACGCGCTCGCGGATGCCGAAATCGGGGCCGAGGAACTCGATCTCGTACTCTACCACGGTAGCGAGTACAAGGACTACGTCGTCTGGTCGGCCGCCGCGAACGTCGTCGAGCGACTCGGGGCCGAGACCGCCTACGCCACGGAGAGCCACACGCTCTGTGCGAGCGCGCCGATCGCCGTCCGCCAGGCCAAAGCACAGTTACAGGTCGACCACGTCGACGCCGCCCTGCTCGTCGCCGCGAGCCGCGAAGAAGACCTGATCGACTACGGGAACGACCGCTCTTCCTTCATGTTCAACTTCGGCTCCGGTGCCAGCGCGATGGTGCTCGAGTCCGATCCGGGCGAGCGTTGTCGGGCGACCGTCCACGAGAGCGCCGCCGTCACCGACGGCTCGTTCTCCGAGGACGTGATCATGCCCGCCGGCGGCTCGCTCGAGCCCCCGAGCGAGGAGACGGTTGCCGAGCGCCGCCACTACCTCGACGTCCCCGATCCGGACGGGATGAAAGAACGGCTCGAGCCCGTCTCCCTGCCGAACTACCTCGAGGTGGTCGATACGGCGCTCGAGCGATCGGGACGGACCCGGGCGGACGTCGACTTCGTCTCGATCACCCACATGAAGCGGTCGTTCCACGACCTCGTCTTCGAGGAACTCGGGCTCGATCCCGCGACCGACGGCTACTACCTGGACGAGTACGGCCACGTACAAAGCGCCGACCAGATCATCGCGCTCGAAAAGGGCCGACAGGCCGGCCTGCTCGAGGCTGGCGATCTGGTCTGTTTCCTGGCGGCCGGGACCGGATACACCTGGTCGGCGACGGTGCTAACCTGGCAGGGCTAATCCCGGCAGTCCTCGAAGTGGTCCACGCAGAGGACCTCGAACACCGTCCCGTCCGATTCGACGTCGCCACGGGCCGTTTTCTTGAGCAGCGTGATGCCGTACTCGACCTGCTCGTCACACTCGATGCAGTCGCTGGGCTCGCCCTCAGTTCCCTTCGTCTTCGAACCCTCGGATCGAATCTCGGCACAGTCCCGACAGAGCCACCACTTGTTGTCGGTGTTCTCGAGTTCGAAGAGTCGATAGGCCATTTTCGGCTGATACGGTCTGCTGTAACGATTACCGGCGCAACCGCACGATGATTCGCGGTTGCGCCGTCAATGACTTACAGCAGTCCGTATGACTGAACTCGACCGGCGTCGAACAGAAGACGCAGTTCATACTAGCATCGGGCACGAGCGGGCTTGTCAGCATCTGGCACGAGAGTGCATGGCGCTCGAGGTGGGTGTGAAACGACACGCTTAAACGGCAGACGGCCATCGTATCACGTGCGGGACCGTGGGGTAGTGGTATCCTCTGCGGATGGGGTCCGTAGGACCCGAGTTCAATTCTCGGCGGTCCCATTTTCTGTCGCGAACGAACTCGTGAGCGACAGAAACGTGAAGAGCCGAGATTGAACATGCAAGACGCAGCCCTCGAGCGATCGAAGGGAGCGAGTCGGAACGTCTTGCACCTGTTCAATTCTCGGCGGTCCCACTTCTTCGACGTTGTGAGCGAGGGAGCGACGCGACCGTAGCGACGCGAGGAGAAGACGTGGGACCACGAGGTATCTCCTTGTGATACCTCGACGGTCCCACTTTTACGAAGTAAAATGGGACGAGGGAGCAGCTTTGCTGCGACCGTGGTCCCACTTTTTGTGAAGCAACAATGAGATCTATATCGCCGACCATCGCTTCGACACCGTTGCTCGAGACGAGCCCGTAGAACGCTACGAGGATCCAACGCCTCGGCTCGAGGCGGAGACCGACCACCTGTTGATGACGACGCTGCGGGACATGGGCGAGACCGCCCGCGGCGTGACGGAGACGGTTGCGACCAATGGCGGTGCAACAGTGGACGGCCTTGCCGACGAGCTAGGGAAGCATCCCGCGACGATCTACCGGGCGATCAAAGACCTGGACGAGATCCTCGAGCTGGACCAGGGCGAGATCTCGTTCCGCGCCCGGAAGTACCAGGAGGAACTTCGTGCGCTCGTCGAGTCGGCCGAGTACGCCATCGAGAGTTACGCCGACCGAATCCAGCACGTGATGGGGTTAGCGGACCATATCGCCGAATCGTCACCGTTCCAGAAGTGGCTGGCTGAGAACGGGGCCGAGGTCATCTACGACGAAAACGGCGAACCCCGACGGGTGCGAATCGACGTGATCCTATCCGAGCTGAAGTCGAGTAGCTTCGAGAACGTCCAGACGGTCGCGGCCGAAGCCCTCGAGAAGTGGCGGAAGTCGGGCAACGATCCGGCGGTACTCCGGCGGGCCGAGCTGTCTTGGAAGACTCCCGGCGGCGGGACTGAAGTCGGATTCGTTGGCGCGGTCGCGGACCGCTGAACTGAACTGGATAGTGGCAACACTATCCCGCACCCTCTTTTCTGCAACCCTGATTGTACTCTTCGGGTGATTGTTCAACTCTGGTTGTAGTCTCGCCCGTGCCGGGCGGGTTGACGGCGCGATCACGCCGCGACGGCTGCGGGTCGGTTTCGCGCTTCGCGCGAAACGCCCCTTGCCGGGTGTCGCCAAGGCGACAGCGCCAAAAAATTACAGCGCCCCACCCCCGCCTTCGCAGATCTCCAGTTGAAGCACATGAAACAGAGGTGGTTTATATATTTCCACCAGCGGTTCTTTTAGCGATCATGCTGAAAATCAGGTATGGCTACTACTGTTCGTTGGGTGTGGATCGGGCTAGGATTCATCTGTGCCGTTATTCTTGGTAACATAATATTCAATGAGTTCACAGCTTTGATGGAACCATCGGGTTTATCCGGAATTGTATTGTTTCTGGTTGATTATTTCTGGATATTCGCTATTTTTCTGGCTATATGTGGCCTGTTATTCCAGTATTACTTTGGTTGGAGTTTTGATGCCAGATAAAGCCCTTAAGGGGACAGGGCAATTGCGGTGCGTGCAGAGCGCGCCGCTCTAGCACAAAGACGAACCGGCCGATTCGGGAGCGTATACCGGCGCTGCTCCGCTGATAGGATGGGATACGACCTCGGTAAGCCGTCTTGCCGGATCTGCCTAGAAGCGGCCCGCACGTTTAAACAGTAAAATGGGTCCAACCACGGTGATGCGCCACCCACAAGATGCCCTACTGATCATATTCGCACTGATCGAACTTGCTCGTGACCACAAAGGTACACCGACCAAAGACCATGCGACGGAACTCGCAAATCAACACGGACTTGAGCCAATCGAGATTCACCACCAGCTCGAGGACCGCAGCGAGGCTCAATGTTGGGACGAAGATTGTGGCTAAGGCCAAAGGTCCAAATCAACCGCCCAACCTTCTCGGGGTCTCCAATTGGTCCATACGAAACGATAGGTTGTGAGATCCACGGAAGTATTTCGTTGTGGTGGAACGAATACTGGTGTTATCTTCCACCACTATTATTGTCATAAAAGCTGGATGGCTGGCGAAGGTTTTGAGGTTGAATAGTTTCCCTTGGGTCCTCGTCACGTACGTTCTCTGCTTTCACAATGTCCATGAGTGAATCAACTTCGCGTATGTTAAATTTCTGCGACCAGACTAGCTTTTCTTCGACCACATCAGATAAGTTATTGGAATATCTGAATAAAACTTGGAATTTGAACAGGTCATTCCCAGTATTAACATAGTAATCCTCTTCCTCATCCAAATTCGTTTCTTTGAAACTGTTGAATCCATTATAGAATATGTGGTCGTTTAATTCAGGATTCCAACATGCTATTACAGTTGAATATGGAACGAATACAGTGACTCCAGTTTCCCCAGCACGCAGTGCCCCTCTTCCTATAATCTGGTGGCTAACTTCTGTTCCATACTCAGCCATGTATTCTTGCTCTTGTATCTGATTAACTTCGTTCCAAATTATTTCTTCAGGATTTATTGTTCGATCTAAGTGTGTGTCTGTGTTTTCAGGAAGTGGTGCAATCGAAATTGCCAATTCGATATCTCTAGTCGCCCCAGAACCTATGTTTGACAGTTCGAAAAAAAGCGCATCATCTTTGACGTACCATTTGTCAATTGTGATAAGAGGCTGGTGGGAAAGTTTAGTCTGCTCTTCCAGTATCTCTCGCTGTTTTTCCATACTTCTGTACTGTGCAATGTACGCGATAACAAGAAGAAAGGATAATAATACAGAAAGAGCACCTTGGTTTTGGTTTAGAACGTTCAATATTTCCTGTAATAGTTGAACTCCTCTTTCAAAGAATATTGTAGTCATGTTTTCTAGGTATTTTGCTTACAATGGATAAACATTATTGGTGTAATCTGATCACCTAATCATAACTGTCCCAGCGGATAGTATAGTAGAATATGAACTAAGCTGTCTCCCCCAGGGGTCGCACGTCGACAGAATCCGTTTCCCGAATATGCACACGAGCGCGAGTCGGCCGTGTGCATATTGGCCGGTGATCTACTCGAAGGAAGCAGCAACTACTCTGGGAGTCTGATAGAAAACCGCCGATTGCATCCGATTTACCCCCATTGAGTGAGGCGAAAAAACTAGGATTTGCGGGGTCGTGTGTACGAGTATGCGAATTCGAACTGACGGTGACTACGCTTATCGCGAAGACGCTATCCAACGAGCAGCGGACTTCTACGACTGTAATAAGACCAAAGCCGTCGTCTCGGCCTGCGAAGACGTCCCCCGACTCGTCGCAGCTGCTCGGCAAATTCTCGAGCGGGACGACCTCACCTACGAACAGCGCCGGGAGATCGCGGAGACGCTATCGACTCGAGTAACGAACTTTGGGGTTGAACAAACGGTAACTGTCGATCGAGATTAGTACAGCGACTCTGTGCGGATTGTTGTACTACAACTGTTCACTCATCAATTATTCTCGGCAGTCGCTTCGATCTCTTCTTCGTAGTTCCAACCAAGATCATCGTGTTTCTCGTCTTTTGAGCCAGAGATATGCCCCTTAACACTCCGGACGGAGTCTGCTGAAAAGTCGTTGCAGATTGGACACGAGTATTTTCCGCTGCTAACAGTCACGTCACTGATGATCTCGTCGAAATCCGGTCGTGAATCTTTGTCGGTCACACACAACCATGTTGGGGGAGTTATTACTAAAAACCCGCTGCTCGCTCCGTAGAGCGCCTCTAGGCGCATATTACCTAGATCTCTCTCCTAGACAGTTTCCTAGATCTATTGACGGACAACATACACGTTTTCGCTCCAGCCGGTCTTCGATGTCCTGCTCGGCAGCGTCAGTCGTTCGCTCGTGTATGCGTTTCTGCTGTTCCTCGCGCGCGACCAGCCGGGCGCCGTATCGGAGGGCCTCAGACCGTGATCCGAACTTCCCCTCTTCGACGAGTTCGTATCTGATTTCGATCTCACGAATTTCATTGGCTAATCGGTTGCAGTTATCTATCGGTAAAATTCCGAGATATATCCGTAGAAACAAATCGTCGCGCTCGGCACTCCCACTTTTTGCGAACAAAAATGGGAGCACGAGATATCGCAATACCTCGAGGGGTCTACTCGAGCGGGTTAGTGTTTCTTGGCGTCCGGTTCGTCGAGGCGACGCTTCAGGAGGTAGCCCGTGGCAACGAGTCCGGCGAGTGCGCCAAGCAGACCGAAGCCGGGTGTCCCGTCGATGCTGAAGTCGACGGCGTACAGGTGGCCGTTAGTGCTTCCGAAGAAGACGGTGCCGTCGACTACCGTCGGCGAGGAGGCGACAGCATCGTCGGGCTCGAAGAACCCGCTCTCGGGTTCGAAACGCCACTTTCCGTTGCCCGATCCGGCGTCCACTGCATACAGGTTGCCGTCCATACGCCTGGTTCCGAAGAAGACGGTGTCGCCGGCTACCGCTGGTGACGAGTCGACTCGGTCGTCGGTTTCGAAGCGCCACTGGCCGGTACCTGTCTCGGCGTCTATGGAGTACAGATTGCTGTCATTACTCCCGACGAAGACGGTGCCGTCGGCTATCGCCGGGGACGAGTCGACTCGATCACCGGTTTCGAAAGACCACTGTTCAGTTCCCGTCTCGGCGTCGACTGCGTACAGGTTGCCGTCCCAGCTCCCGACGAAAGCGGTATCGTCGACTACTGCCGGCGACGACTGGATGCGGTCGTCGGTTTCGAAACGCCACTGCTCGCTGCCCGTTTCGGCGTCGACTGCGTACAGGTTGTTGTCATCGCTCCCGACGAAAACGGTACCGTCGGCTACCGCCGGCGACGACTGGATGCGGTCGTCGGTTTCGAAACGCCACTGCTCGCTGCCCGTTTCGGCGTCGACTGCGTACAAGTTGTTGTCATCGCTCCCGACGAAAACGGTACCGTCGACCTCTGTCGGTGACGACTGAATTGGGTTATCGGTTTCGAAAGACCACTGTTCAGTTCCCGTCTCGGCGTCGACTGCGTACAGATTGTTGTCATTACTCCCCACAAAGATTGTGCCATCGACGACCGTCGGTGACGAGTCGACTCGGTCGCCGGTCTCGAAGCGCCACCGTTCGGTTCCCGTCTCAACCTCGACTGCATACAGGTTGCTGTCCCAGCTCCCGAAGAAGACGGTGTCGTCGACTACTGCCGGTGTCGACTGGATCGGATCATCGGTTTCGAAGCGTCTCTGTTCCTCGCCGCCAACTGTGTCATCTCCAGCTACTGGGGTCGAGAGGCCGACAATCCAGACGATCCCCGCACCTGCCACCGTCAGGATCGTCCGCCGATCGAGCCCACGTGCACACATACTGTATGGGTATTAGCCAATTTAGAATAACGTTCTGGCCCGGTAACAATTCGGGAACTGGTCTACTGATCGGAGTTCAAGCACTCTGCTTCGAATCAAACACCGTACGGGAAGGTCCCATCGAGACCGACACGACGACCGCTCGCGGAGATACGACTGAAACAACAGGACGAGACGACCGAGACAACGAGACGAGGACACCGGATTCGTCGGCGGGATCACTGCCCCAATCCACTCGAGTAACTCCTCCCTACACGACCTGAAGGTGTTGCTCCCGAAGTTCGTCATCCGTCAGGTCTTGCTCGTGGACCTCTCGCATGTGGTTCTTGGCCAGTTCGATCGCTTCGTCTTCGTTTTCCGATTGAATGATAAACCGACACTCGTCGGAGACGGCCTCGCAGTCGAGTTTGTGTGCGTTTGTCATGGTGGTGCACTCGTTCCCTATGAGTCGCGGTATCATAGCATCACCGCGTGCAAACTCGTCATTCCCTGACCATCGAGCACGACGTGATTCCCTCGAGAGACGATACCCAGAACGAGAATAGATTCTCGAGTGTCCGTTACGTCGGCGCTCCGTTCGATTCCTCGTCGACATCGTCCACGAGAACGAAGTCGGTAGACCCACACTCACACCCGTCGCTACCGATCGGCTGAATTTCGCCGGTGGGCCACTCTCTGGCCGCGTAGATCGAACCACAGTCCACACATTCGGCTAGCCCCCTGTCGACGTCGTCCCTGTTCGCCATCTCTCAGGAAAGTAGACGTACTAATCAGTGGATTAGTCTTTCTATTTGTTATTTATCACTATTCAGCCATTTTCAGCGGAGAGTGTGATAAAAGACTCCGCTTGCATCGACTTTTCATTCACAAATTATAGTATTACATAGAATAAATCAGCATCTGAACACAATAATATTTCCGAGAGGGTGCCGCTCGGATGACGATGCTCCGTGGAGATGCGACAGCCGACGGAAAAACTGGGTCTCGAGAGGTCATCTCGAGCAACCGATCTGGGGTGATGGTTTCCTGAAGGTGGGTCCTCGAGGTGGTGGTCCTCGAGGAGTCGAGTGGTCCGAGTTCACGGCGGGACTCGCAGCAGGGTGCTGGTAACCACGAGTCCAGTTCGAACGAGGGACTGCCCGCTGATAAACCTATAGCACGTTCCCAGTCGTTGATATTTGTCCGACCCCTATAGTAGCCACTGCAAGTCAATGCACACCTGATCGCACGAGGGTTGTGCGATCAGTGTGTAAATAGTTGCAGTTGTTACTATATTGTTACAGCCGCGACGGGGGTCCCGCGTCTCATGCTTCGTGGCGGCTACGTTTCTCGTCGCCGTCGGGAAAGCCGCTGCTCTCGAGTACCTGGAACGCGTCACTGCCACAGGAACAGTTCGTACCGGTTCCGATCGGACGAACCGATCCGTCGGGACAGACCTGTACCGCGAGGGCGTTTCCACACTCCATGCAGATAGCGGCGGCCCGCCGGCGGTTCTCACTCATCGGTCGGCCTATGCCGTCTCGCGGTATCAAGGTTTTTCAGGAGTCGTGACCGGTCAGTGACGACGACAGTTGGTGAAGCAGACGCTACTGCGGTAATCGAGACCTTTATTCGGCGGCCGTCGAATCCCGATCACATGACGGTCGTCCTCGCAGGAGTCGGTGCCGACAGCACCAACCTCGGTACGCTGGGGCCGCTGTACGACGACGGACGGTTCGAGTACGTCCCGATCCCCGAAAAGACCCGAGAGACGACCGAATCCGAAACCCTCGGTTCCTGGGACCTCCAGCACGACGACCGCACCGCGGCCGATCTCACGACGCGGATCGAACCGCAGCCAGTGCAGGACGCCGGAGAGACCGTCACCGGCGAGACCCTCGAGTCGTGGCCGCTTCATCGCGATCCGAACTTTGAGGCGCTGACCTACGGTGAACACCGGACGAGCGGCTACGTCTCCAGACTGCGGGCGCTCGAGCCCGGTGACGTCGTCGGCTTCTACGCCGGTCTTCGCCGCCCTGAAGGTGATCGCGCCCACCGATACCTGATCGGCTACTTCACGGTCGACCGCGTCGACGTCGTAACGCCCGAACTGCCGTCCGACGAGCGACGGGCTATCCTCGAGTCCCACCCGGACAACGCCCACGCGAAACGCGCACGCGATGGCGACCTCTACCTCGAGAAGCCGGTCGTGATCGTCGCCGGTCGCGAACCGGGCGGGCTCTTCGACCGACATCCGGTTCGGCTCAGTGACTACTACGTGAAGTCGGGGAACGAACGGCCGCAGTACTACCTTCGCGAAGAGATCGGTGACGGCTGGAACGTCACCGCTGGCGGCGAGAACATGATGTTCAAGCCGGCTTACCGCTGTGACCTGTCGGGAACCGAGTTCGTCGACCGCGTCGGGGTGCCGGGCGAGCGATTGCAGGAGGATGTGGCGACCGTCGTGGCCGACGAGTGACCGCGGCGAGCCAGTCAGTTTCTTGTAGTGATAGGTCCAAGCTTCGGGAAGTGACAGCCGACCCTCACCGCTCCAGACACGATCGCGTGGATCGCCATCCGACGCCCGGTGCCCGGAACTCGCTTGCCTACTGGACGGACGCGAAGAATCCGTTACTGATCGCGTACAACTACATCCTGGTCTGGCTCGCCAGAATCTCGCCGAGCCTTCGGCTCCGACGGTGGGCGCTGCGACGGATCGGCGTCACCGTCGGGCCGGGCGTCTCCTGGGGACTCGAGGCGACGCCGGACGTCTTCTGGCCGGAACTGATCACCCTGGAGGACCACGCCATCGTCGGCTACGATGCGACCTTGCTCTGTCACGAGTTCCTCCAGGACGAATACCGGACGGGTGAGATCGTCGTCGGCGAGCGAGCGATGATCGGCGCCGGAGCGATCGTTCTGCCGGGCGTCGAGATCGGTGCGGACGCGAGCGTGGCGGCGAACTCGCTCGTTACGCGGGACGTAGAACCGGGGACTACCGTCGCGGGTGTACCCGCACGGCCGATGGGCAGCGGGACCGACGAATCTGACGGCGACGCTACAGGGACGGAAGACGGCGAAAAACCGTAGTCGGCTCGCTTACAGCGACGGCCAGGCTTTGCGTGCGTCGTTCCAGGAGGAGACGCTGGCGATCCAGCGGCCGGCGATGAGCTTTTTCAGCTGTTTGGCCGGGAGACCGCCGAACGTATCGAACAGCGGGAGCGCCTTCACGTCGTGAGCGACGGCCTTGTCGCCGACGGAGACGACGGTTCCCTTGTCGTCGTACTCCCAGGTCTTGAGCGGGCGGTTCTCGATCGCGCGGGCGATGTTCTCGCCGGCGACGTCGGCTGCTTGCCAGGCGGCCTGTGCCGTCGGCGGTGCGGGCTGGTCGCCCTGATCGACGATCGCGGAGTCGCCGACGGCGAAGACGCGCTCGTCGGAGGTCTGGAAGTTCGCCTCGGTCGTGACGCGGTTGTGTTCGTTCTCGAGGTCGACGCCGTCGAGTGCGTCGCGGCCCGTAATGCCGCCGGTCCAGACGAGCACGTCGTGCTCGAGCGGGTCGCCCTCGTCGAACTCGATGTGGTCCTCGGTCGCTTCCGTGATCGGGTCGTCCGTGTGGATTCGGACGCCGGCGTCCTCGAGCAGGTCACGCAGGGCCTGCTGGATTTCGGGATCGTTACCGGGGAAGATCTCATCGAGTGCCTCGACGAGGTGGATCTCGATCGGTGCGCGGTGGTTGTCACGGAACTCCGCGATTTCGCCGGCGGTCTGGATACCCGAGAGACCGGCGCCGCCGATGACGACCTGTGCGGGTTCGCCGCGGGTGGCCTCCTGGCTGGCTTCCGTAACGGCCTCGTGGATCTCGAGGGCGTCGTCCAGACTCTTGAGCGTCAACGAGTGGTCCTCGAGGCCGGGGATACCGTAGTAGGCGGTCTGGGTCCCGAGTGCGACGAGGACGTAGTCGTAGTCGACGTCTTCGCCGTCGTCGAGTTCGACGACCTGTTCGTCGGTATCGAGGCCGGTGACCTCGTCCTGGATGAACCGGGTCGAGGGGTCGGCGATCCGATCGACTGGGATCGTGATGTCGGATCGGACGTCGGGATCACGGATCACGCGGTGTGATTCGTGCAAAACGAGGTGGTAGTCCACGTCCGCGATCCACGTTAGACGAGCGTTGCCACCGAGTTCCGACTGGAGTTTGGAAATCGCGCCTGTACCGGCGTACCCTGCGCCGAGTACGACGACGTTCTCAGTCATACGGAACACTCCGAAATACTACGATACAAAGGTGTTGGAACCGCTGTCGGAATGTTATGCGTTCCCACGACATCGTGAGCGCTCGCTAAACGGTTACAGGATTCGCTTGCCGAACGCACTCGCCGTAAGTTCGGCCGCGAGCATCGCCGTCTCGTTGCGGTCGTCGAGAATCGGGTTCACCTCGACGACGTCCATCGACCGGAGGATGTCGTCGCGTTTGTGGCGTTCGGAAACCGTCTCGAGTGCGGCGTGGGCTTCGCGGTAGGTGACACCGCCACGGACGGGGGTACCGACGCCTGGTGCGGCCTTCGGATCGACCATGTCCAGATCGAGACTGACGTGAATACCGTCGGTGCCGTCGGTCGCGACCTCGAGTGCGTCCTCGACGACGGCCGTCATCCCGCGCTCGTCCACGTCGGACATCGTGAACGCGGTCATCTCGCTGTTTCGGACCAGTTCCCGTTCGCTCTCGTCGATGCTCCGGAGGCCGACGTAGGCGATCGACTCCTCCCGAATGCGGGGCGCGTGGGCCCACTCCATCTCCCCGAACGAGCCGCGACCGAGCACCGCGCCGAGTGGCATCCCGTGGACGTTACCGCTGGGGGAGGTCTCCGGGGTGTTGAGGTCGGCGTGGGCGTCGAACCAGATCGCACCGAGATCTGCCTCGCGTGCCGAGCCGTGCATCGATCCGATCGCGATAGAGTGATCGCCGCCGAGGACCAGCGGGAACTCGCCATCCTCGAGCGTCGCCGCGACCCGGTCGGCGAGCCGTCGGCTCACGTCCTCGATTTCGTCGAGGAACTTCGCGTTCCCGTCGGCCTCGTTTTCGGGGTCGATCTCCTCCGCTCGAGGGATCGGGAGGTCGCCGACGTCGACCGGATCGACGCCCGCCTTCTCGAGTTCCTCGGCGAGTCCGGCGTACCGAATTGCGGACGGGCCCATGTCCACTCCTCGTCGATTCGCACCGAAGTCCATCGGTGCACCAATAATTCGAACGGTCGAAACCATACACCGCCGTTCGCGGCGGACCGATATGGAGGTGGTGATATCTGCCGGATGATCGTGGGTGCGATAGTTTTAGGGTTAGACGACTCTAAACCACGTATATGATGCTGAGCGACGTGATGGAAGACTATCTCAAGGCGATCTATCAGCTCCAGCGGGAGACCGACGACAGGATCAAGACCTCGGAAATCGCCGAAGAGCTAGACGTCACGTCGCCGACCGTCACCAGCATGCTCGACAAACTCGAGGACCGCGGGCTGGTCGACCGCGAGAAGTACCGCGGCGTCACCCTGACCGACGAGGGCGAGACCGTCGCGCTGGAGGTCGTTCGACACCACCGGCTGCTCGAGGCCTACCTCACCGAGCACCTGGACTACGACTGGTCGGAGGTCCACGCGGAGGCAGACCGTCTCGAACACCACATCAGCGAGGACTTCGAGGCCCGCGTCGCCGACGCACTCGGCGATCCGGAGGTCGACCCCCACGGCTCGCCGATCCCCAGCCCGGAGCTCGAGCCGCCCGAGCGACCCGACGGCGAACCTGTCTCCGAGTTTTCCGAGGGAGACACCGTCGTCGTCGAAGAGGTCGCCGACCGCGATCCCGAAATTCTCTCTTATCTCGCCGACCACGGCGTCGAACCCGGCGTCGAACTCGAGATTCTCGAGGTCGCTCCCTTCGGCATGGTGACGGCCCGCTCGAGCGAGGGCGACGATCCCGTCTCCCTTCCCGACCGCGTCGCCCATCACGTCCGCGTCGCTCAGCCCGCCGAACTCGAACGGTAAGGTCCGGTTTGTCCTCGTTTCGTCCGACGCCGATATCCAGGTTTAGATCGACTCTAACGTCCGATCTAGTGAAAAGGACTAAGTTTAGCCACGTCTAATCCAGAGGCAATGAGTATACTATCTCCCTCGTTCGGAGGTGACGGGACTCGATGAGCGATCGATCGCTGTATGATCTCCCACGGTGGGTTCTCGCGATCGGCCCAGTCGTGATCTTGCTCGCCGTCTTCGCAGTGCTCTTTCTGACCTCGCCGTTCGGAAACCTAGATGCGGTCGACGAGGCGAGTACGCTGGAGATCCTCTGGATGCTGACGATCATCGGCTCGATCGCCGGTATCATCCCCGTCGCGATCGGGATGCTCTGGTTCCCGTTCATCCGCGATCTGGACCCGCGGTATCTACATGCGTTCCTCGCGATGGCGGCCGGCGTCCTCGCGTTCATCGCTGTCGAGATGACCGAGGACATGATCTTCGACTACGGCGTCAACGTCGAGAACACGGCCGTCGCCGCAGCAGCAGCCATCGTCGGCATCGGCGGGACGTTCGCCGTGATGTACGCCGCGAGCAAGTGGCGACAGCGGAAGATGGCCGACACGGAGCGAAGTGGCCTTGAGATCGCCTATCTCGTCGCGCTCGCGCTCGGCCTCCACAGCATCGGCGAGGGGCTCGCCATCGGTGTGGCCTACATCGACGAAAATCCGACCTTACTCATGCTGCTCGTGCTGGCGTTCGTGATGCACAACGTCCTTGAGGGGCCGACGGTCGTCGCCGCCGTCGCACGCGACAGGGAGACCCCGATGCTTCGACACTTTGCGGCGATGGGCGTCATCGCCGGTGGTCCGGTCATCCTCGGCGGCTGGATCGGCAGCTTGGCCCACTCCTACCTGCTTGCCGTCCTGTTCTTCGCGATCGCCATCGGCGCGATCTTGCAGGTGCTGATCGAAGTCGCCGAACTCATCCGGTTCGACGCCGAAGCCGTCCTCACGCGCGTCAACGCGGCGACGTTCGCCGGCGGCTTCGTACTTATGTTCCTGCTCGAGGACGTCCTTACCGACGTCCTGCTCGAGGGCTGGCTGATCCCGGTCTGATACCGTCGAATAGACCGATCACCTCGAGTGCGAACTTCTCGGAATCTCCGGGATGAACGGTGAAATCCTATAGAAAACGTCGCCCCGCACCCGCCGGGTTTAAGGAATACAACTACGAACAATTCACTATGTCATCAATCGAACTGACACCGAGTCAGAAGAAGATCCTTCGTGCGCTGACGAACCTCCACAAGGACACGGAGGACGCCATCAAGGGCGAGGACATCGCCGAGCAGGTCGACCGCAACCCGGGGACGATCCGCAACCAGATGCAGAGTCTCAAAGCCCTCCAACTGGTAGAAGGTGTACCCGGACCGAAAGGCGGCTACAAGCCGACCGCTGCCGCGTACGAGGCCCTCGAGATCCAGCAGATGGACGATCCCGCCTCCGTACCGCTCGAACACGAGGGCGAACCCGTCGAGGACGTCATCGTCGAAGAGATCGACCTCTCGAGTGTCCATCATCCCGAACTCTGCCGTGCCGAAGTTCACATGCAGGGAAGTTTCGATGCCATCTCCGAAGACGACGCCGTCACCGTCGGTCCGACGCCACTGTCGAAACTCGTCATCGACGGCCGGGTCGACGGTAAAGACGACACGAACAACATCCTCATCCTCCGAATCGAGGACATGGTCGCACCGGCAGAAGAGCCCGAGCACTGAGACGGATCGCTGTAACGACGTACCGGTGCAACCGGCGGATAGGTCGCGGTTGCGCCGGAAACGACATACAGTAGTCCGTACGAGGTCTCGCTCGACTCGGTTCGATCGCTCGATCGCGTAAAACCCGTTTCGCTCTCCTTCGAAGTCGAATGCCATCTTGCCGTCTCGAGCGTAAGAGTACCAACCGAAACGTTTCACAGCGTTCGTACGTCCGTGGTCCTCCGAACCGCGTCCGTCGTGCAGTCGGGTGTCACCGACTGGCAGTGGGATCTAGTTCGACTCCTCGTCCGTCTCGTCCGCTTCGATCCTGACTGCCGGGATCTCGTCGACGCTGGCGACGGCGTCATCGCCTTCGACCTCCATAACGATCACGCCCATCGTGTTCCGCCCGACGCTGGAAATTTCGTCGACACGAGTGCGGACGATCTGTCCACCTTCACTCATCAGTACCAGTTGATCGTCCGCGTCGACCGCCTTGACCTCGGTGACAGGCCCGTTGCGGTCTCCGGTCTTGATGTCGATCAGTCCCTTCCCGTATCGGGACTGTGTCCGGTACTCCGAGAGCGGCGTCCGCTTGCCGTACCCGTTTCGGGTGACGGTAAGGAGCGCCTGTCCATCGTCCTCGTCGGTGGCGACCATGCCGGCGACGGCGTCGTCGTCTTGTAGTTTGATCCCGTTGACGCCGCGGGCGTTCCGCCCCATCGATCGCACTTCGTCCTCGTCGAACCGGATAGTCATCCCACCCTCGGTCGCGATGACCAGATCCTGGGTGCCGTCGGTGACCTCGACGTCGACGAGTTCGTCGCCCTCCTCGAGGTCGGCCGCGATAATCCCCGTCGAGCGGATGTTGTCGAACTCCTCGCCGGCGGTTCGCTTGACGTAGCCGTGTCGGGTAACCATCGTCACGGACTCGTCGTCGCCGAAGGCGTCGGTGTCGACGATGGCCGTGATATCCTCGCCGTCGTCGAGATCGAGGATGTTGACCGCCGACTTGCCCCGCGCCGTACGGCCCATCTCGGGGATCTCGTAGGTCTTGAGCTGGTAGACTTTCCCCTGATTGGTAAAGCAGAGGAGGTAGTCGTGGGTGTTGGCCTGGAAGACCGTCGAGACGCGGTCGCCTTCCTTGACGTCCGCGCCGATGATCCCCTTGCCGCCGCGACCCTGGGGGTCGAACGCCGAGATCGGCATCCGCTTGACGTAGTCGTCCTCGGTCATGACGACGAAGACCTCCTCCTCGGGGATGAGATCCTCGTGCGTAACCGTCCCCTGGTCCTCGATGATCGAGGTCCGACGGTCGTCGCCGTATTCGTCTTTTACCTCGCGGAGTTCCTCCTTGATGACCTCGAGCAGTTTCTGTTCGCTCTCGAGGATGGCCGTCAGGCGTTCGATCTCGGCCTGGACTTCCTCGTACTCGTCTTCGATCTCGGCGGCCTCTATCGAGGTGAGGCTGCCGAGTTGCATCCGGACGACGTGATCGGCCTGATCCTGCGAGAAGCCGTAGGCGTCCTGCAACGCCTCTTTCGCGTCGTCGCGGGTCTCGCTATCGCGGATCAGTTCGACCACGTCCTCGGCGTTCTCGACGGCCTTCAGGCGGCCCTCGAGGATGTGAGCGCGGTCTTCCGCCTGGGCGAGGTCGTACTCGCTACGTCGGCGAACCACTTCGCGGCGGTGGGCGACGTACTCCTCTAAGGTCTCTTTCAGCGAGAGGACCTGGGGCTGTCCGTCGACCAGCGCGAGGTTGATGACGCCGAACGTTCGCTCTAAGTGGTTCTCGAGCAGTTTGTTCTTGACGACCTCGGTGTTCGCGCCGCGTTTGAGTTCGACGACGATGCGGACGCCGTCCCGGTCGGACTCGTCGCGCAGGTCCGAGATACCCTCGATTTCGCCTTCGTTGACGTCCTCTGCGATGCGCTCGACCATCCGGGCCTTGTTGGCCTGGAACGGAATCTCGGTGATGACGATTCGGTCGCGGTCGTTCTTCCACTCCTCGACCTCGAACTCCGCACGGACGCGGAGACGTCCGCGGCCGGTCTTGTACGCCGAGTAGATGGCGTCGCGACCGACGATGTTCGCACCGGTCGGGAAGTCCGGCCCCTTGACGTATTCCATCAGGTCCTCGACCGTCGCGTCGGGGTTGTCGATGAGTTCGATCGTCGCGTCGATCACCTCGCCGAGGTTGTGCGGCGGGATGTTCGTCGACATCCCGACTGCGATCCCCGAGGAGCCGTTGACCAGCAGGTTCGGGAACGCCGACGGGAGCACGTCGGGTTCCTGCAGGCGGTCGTCGTAGTTCGAGGAGAAGTCGACGGTGTCTTTCTCGATGTCCTCGAGCAATTCCTCCGAGATGGGCGACATACGGGCTTCCGTATATCGCTGTGCGGCGGCCGGGTCGCCGTCCATCGAACCGAAGTTCCCCTGGCCGTCGACCAGCGGATACCGCATCGAGAAGTCCTGGGCCATCCGGACCAGCGTGTCGTAGATCGCGCTGTCGCCGTGCGGGTGGTAGTCACCCATCGTCTCTCCGACGATCGAGGACGACTTGCGGTGGCTGCTCCCGCTCGTAACACCCATCTCGTGCATCGCGTACAGGATGCGCCGATGGACGGGCTTGAGACCGTCTTCGACGCGGGGGAGCGCACGACCCGCGATGACGCTCATCGCATAGTCGATGTAGCTCTGTTCCATCTCGTCCTCGATTCGGACGTTCTCTACCGCTCGAGCCTCTACGTCTGTCGGATCGGGTACGTCTGAACTCATATCTTCATTGGGTTTCGTAGTCTGTGTGAATTAGCTGGCGAGCACTGCATCCGTGAGAGCGTCCGCTCTGCGGACGCTCGAGCGGGCCGACGACCGACCCGGAGCGCGGCTTGCCGCGCGGAGGGAAGGGAGGAGTGCTTTTCATCGAAGTTTTACCGAGGGCGCGGCTACGCCGCGCCCGCAGCGTAAAAGTTCGTTATATGTCGATCCACTCTGCCTCCGGCGCATTTTCCTTGATAAACTGTTTTCGCGGTTCGACGGCGTCGCCCATCAACACCGAGAACATCTTGTCCGCGGCGGCTGCGTCCTCGACAGTGATCTG
This sequence comes from Natronobacterium texcoconense, assembly GCF_900104065.1. Classification (NCBI taxonomy): domain Archaea; kingdom Methanobacteriati; phylum Methanobacteriota; class Halobacteria; order Halobacteriales; family Natrialbaceae; genus Natronobacterium; species Natronobacterium texcoconense. Next base: position 69,905 of record NZ_FNLC01000008.1, read on the forward strand.
CTTGAGGATGCGGTTCTCGGGATCCATCGTCGTATCCCAGAGCTGCTGGGGGTTCATCTCGCCAAGTCCCTTGAATCGCTGGACCTGCGTCGGATTACCGTCGCATTTCTCCGCGACGATCTCGTCGCGTTCGGCGTCGGTCATCGCGTCGTAGGTCTCGCCGCGATACCGGATGCGGTAGAGTGGCGGCTGGGTCGCGTAGACGTAGCCACCCTCGAGCAGCGGCCGCATGTGTCGGTAGAAGAACGTCAACATGAGTGTCCGGATGTGGGCGCCGTCGACGTCGGCGTCGGTCGCCATGATGATCTTCTTGTACCGGACGTCCTCGACGTCGAACTCGTCACCGATCCCCGCGCCGATCGCGGTGATCATGTTCCGGATCTCGTCGTTCTCGAGGACACGGTCGAGACGGTGTTTCTCGACGTTCAGAATCTTCCCCTTGATGGGAAGAACGGCCTGGAACTCTGGATTTCGGGCCTGTTTTGCACTGCCACCTGCGGAGTCACCCTCCGCGATGAACAGTTCGGCTTCCTCGGGGTCTTTGGTCTGACAGTCCGCGAGTTTGCCGGGCAGCGAGGTCGAATCGAGTGCGGATTTTCGCCGGGTCAGCTCTTCGGCTTTCTGGGCGGCCTTGCGTGCCTTTGCAGCCTCGACTGCCTTGGTGATGATCGCCTCTGCAGTGTCGGGGTTTTCCTCGAAGTAGGTGCCAAGACCCTCGTGCATGGCGCTCTCGACGATACCCCGGACCTCGCTGTTGCCGAGTTTCGTCTTCGTCTGCCCTTCGAACTGCGGATCGGGGTGTTTGATCGAGACGACGGCCGTCAGTCCCTCACGGATGTCCTCACCCTTGAGGTTCTCGTCGAGATCCGAGAGCAGGCTGTTTTCGTTTGCGTAGTCGTTGACCACGCGGGTCAGCGCAGTCTTGAATCCGGTGAGGTGGGTGCCGCCCTCGCGGGTGTTGATGTTGTTCGCGAAGGCGTGGATCGACCCCTGCAGTTCCTCGGTGGCCTGCATCGCGACCTCGACCTGGATGTTTTGGTCTTCGTCCTCGAAGTAGATGACGTCCTCGTGCATCGCCGAGCGCGTCTCGTTCAGGTACTCGACGAACTCGCGGATGCCACCCTCGTACTCGTACGTTTCCTCGACGAGGTCGTCGTCCGCGTCGCCGGCCTCCTCGCGCTCGTCGCGCAGCGTGATCCGCACGCCGGAGTTGAGGAAGGCCAGTTCACGAAGCCGGTTCGAAAGCGTCGAGAACGAGAAGGAGTCGGCCTCGAAGATCCCGTCGTCGGGCCAGAACCGGATTTCGGTGCCGGCCTCCTCGTCGTCCTCTAAGTCGCGCACCCGTTCCATGTCGCCCATCGGCTCGCCCGCCTCGAACTCGTGACGGTAGACGCCGCCGTCGCGTTTGACCTCGGTCTCGAGGCGTTCGGAGAGGGCGTTGACGACCGAGACGCCGACGCCGTGGAGCCCACCGGAGACCTGGTAGGACTTGTTGTCGAACTTGCCGCCGGCGTGGAGAACCGTCAGAATGACCTCGAGTGCGGGTCGGTCGTACTCTTCGTGTGTATCGACGGGGATGCCACGGCCGTCGTCTGCGACGCTTACCGACTCGTCCTCGTGGATCGTGACGGTGATGTCGTCGCAGTGGCCGGCCAGTGCCTCGTCGATCGAGTTGTCCACCACTTCGTAGACGAGATGGTGGAGTCCTCGAGAATCGGTAGAGCCGATGTACATCGCCGGACGTTTTCGAACGGCTTCCAGGCCTTCCAAGACCTGGATCTGTCCAGCGCCGTACTCGCTTTCCTGGGACATGAGAAACCTGCTTTCGGGTAGTGGACGACGCCTAATAAAGCTTCACGTACGCGCGCGAGCGCGACGCGTGAGTGCCGGCGTAGTTATCAGTTCTCATCCATGCTCCTGCAAGGCGCTTACGGTCCCGTTCCGGCCTGCAACCTCGGGCACCAGACTCTCACTCGAGCGTGGCCGACCACTGCACGAGAGCATATGACGAGACCAGACTGGGACGCGGACGAACACGATCCGGACGCGAAACACGACGAACGCGGCCACAGGAGCGACGACCGGACGGATCGAGACGTTATCGAGTACAGGCCCAACAGGGAGCAACGAGGGACCTGGCTCTCCGCGTTGCTCGCGGTGTTCGGGTTCGCGACGATCGGCGGCGTACTCGTCCTCGAGTTTGCGGCCAGTCACGTCTGGAACGGCGTGCTGGTCGGCTCCGTACTCCTCGTCGTCGGTGCGTACAACCTCTATCGCCGTCGAAGCGAAGAGATCGGGAGCGTCGGTGCTGCCACGCTCGCTACGATCGCTGGCCTGTGGCTGGCGACGTCGCCGTTCCTGTTCGGGCCCGAGTCCGGCGAGGGTGTGGTCGCCGTGGGGACCACCGCCGGTCTCTGGTTTCTCGTGATCGTCGGAGTCGCCACGTTCGCGATCGGGGGCGTCAGCGCTGCCGTCGCTCGCAAGCGGCGGCGAGACGCCGACGCACGACCCACTGCAGTCTACGATCGACGCGGTCAGTAGTTAGTTCGACTTACTTAATCATTCCGGGTATTATGTTCGGTTTATAATTCACGGTCGCATTAACTACCCGTAGTGGTACCCTCGAGTAGAGGAGATTCAACGATGGCAACCAAACGACAACCCGTCGAACGAACGCTCGAGTCGAACATCGCCGGGCGCGACGTCTCGTTCAACTACTCGGAAACGTGGCTGGCGTATTCGATTCTCGGACTGCGACTCGTGATGGCCTGGGTGTTCCTCCAGGCTGGAATCGAGAAGTTGGCCGATGGCGGCATCGGGGATCCGCTCGCGTGGTCTTCCGCCGGCTTCCTGAACAACGCCGTCGCGGAGGCCAACCCGCTGCACGGCCTGTTCGCCTGGTTCGGTAGCAACGCCGCACTCGTCGATCCGATGGTGATCTTCGGCCAGATCCTCATCGGACTGGCGCTGCTGTTCGGGGTTTTCTTCCGATTCGCCGCACTAATGGGCGCGTTCCAGATGCTGTTCTTCTGGACTGCCGCCTGGCAGGGTGGACTGATGGCCGGTTTCCCGGTCGAGAACGGCTACTTCATCGACAGTTCGTTCGTCTACATGCTGTTGCTGTTCGGCCTCGCCGCGTGGGGTGCCGGCCGGATCGTCGGCCTCGACGCGACGCTCGAGGAGACGTCGATCGTCGAGCAGAACCCGTGGCTGCGCTACCTGCTCGGCTAACTTCGGAGAACTCTTTTCGGCTATTTTGCTTCGAGCAACAGCGACTCGCACAGCGCGTCCGGCCCCTGCTCCTCGAGCAGACGTCGCTGTCGCTCGGCGCCGCTTTCGCGTTCGTAGACGTCTTTGATCCCGTCGATCCCCAGGCGTTCGCACTCGCGGTCGACGAGTTCGCCGAGGTCGACGGTTCCGTCCATCTCGCGGTCGAGGAGGTGTGCGTCGTGGCCGTGTCGGATCGCTCGCCACTTGTGCTCGTCGAGCAGTTCGCGCCTGTGTTCTCGTCCGTACCCCGGCGCGCCGTCCTCGTACTCCTCGGCCAATGCCTCGACGAGCGCGTGGGAGTACTCGACGAACGCCATCACGACGTCGGGGTCGGCCTGGCCGTCCGGCGTCCGGATCTCGACGGTCCCGTGGGCGGTGTGGGGGCGGACGTCGTACCAGAGTTCCCCGCGGTCGTTGATCGACTCCGTCTCGAGCATCCGGCGTTCGAACCGGTCGAACGCCTCGTAATCCTCGAAGTACGTCGGCATCCCGGTGTTCGGGAGTCCCTCGAAAATCTTCGCGCGGGCGGACTCGAGTCCGGTGTCGTACCCGTTCCAGAACGGCGAATTCGCGGAGAGTGCGAGCATAATCGGGACGTACCACCGCAACTCGTTTGCGATCCAGACGGCCTTGTCTGCGTCGTCGACGCCGACGTGGACGTGGAGACCGGCGGTCGTGTTCCGATGCTGTGGGTACTGGATCCGGTCGAGTTGCGACCTGTAGCGTGGTTTCTCGGCGTGCTCGAGTTCTCGCCACTTCGCGAGCGGGTGGAGTCCGGCAGCAGCGATCTCGAAGCCGTGCTCGTGGGCGTGATCGAGCAGGGCCTGTCGGATCTCTCCTAACGCGTCGCGAGCGTTGCCGGGGTCTTCGATCAACGGCGTCTGGGTCTCGATAACGAACTTGAACAGTTCGTGGTCGAGTCGGTCCTCGAGAATCTCCGGCGGCTCGTGTTCGTAGACGAGTTCGTCGGTGCCGCTCGTGGGACGGCCACGCTCGTCGACGACGAAACACTCCTCTTCGATCCCCAGCGTACCCATACGCGTGAACGAATCCGGCGACCCGCGTTCCATCGTGTCCTCGTTTCGGCGCCGACAGTAAATACGGTTTGGAGTCGGAGCGAACCGCCGGGATCGGGCGACGCGACCCGCCGGCTTCGTCAGGCTTCCTCGAGCGCGTAGACCGATCCGTCGCCGCTTCCCACGTAGATCGTGCCGTCGACGACTGCCGGCGAACTCGCGACCCAGTTTTCGACGTTGAACTGCCAGCGTATCTCCCCAGTTTCGGCCTCGAGTGCGGTGAGGGCGCCGCTCTCGTTGCCCACGTAGAGGGTGTCCCTGGCGACGGCGGGGCTGCTTCGAATCTCGCCGAAGCCGGTGTGGTACCAGTAGAAATGTTCCGGTCGCGGGGCCCGGTCGTCCTCGGGGTCGCCGGCAGCGGCCGAGAGAGCGTAGATCCGGTTGTCGAAACTTCCGACGAAGACGACGTCGTCGACGACCGCCGGCGAACTCGAGACCGATCCCTCGGTCACGAACTGCCAGTGGAGATCGCCGGAGTCCGCCTCTATCGCGTAGACGGTGTCGTCGTTGCTCCCGACGTAGACGACGCCGTCAGCGACCGTCGGACGGCTCTGGATCCAGTCGTCAGTCTCGAACGTCCACTCCTCGTCGCCGGAGTCAGCATCGACCGCGTAGAGAAAGCCGTCGGTACTTCCGGCGTAGACCGTGTCGTCGGCGACGGCGGGCGCACGCTGTATCGAACCGCCGGCCTCGAACGTCCACTCCTCGTCGCCGCTCTCGGCCTCGAGCGCGTAGAGGTTATCGTCGTTGCTGCCGACGTAGACCGTCCCGTCGACGACCGTGGGACTGCTCGCGACTATCTCGCCCGTCTGGTAGGTCCACTCCTCGTCGCCGGAGTCGGTCGAAAGGGCGTAGACAGTCCCATCGTGGCTGCCGGCGTAGACCGTGCCGTCGACGACCGCAGGGCTGCTCGAGACGCCGTCGCCGGTCTGAACCGCCCACTCCTCGTCGCCGCTTTCGGCGTCGATCGCGTAGATCCCACCGTCGTTGCTGCCGACGTAGACCGTCTCGTCGACGACCGCAGGGCTACTGTAAACGGGCCCGTCGGTCGGGAACGTCCAGCGCGTCTCGACGCCGTCCGTGGGACCGGCGGCTGCCGTGTAGCCGGTGTTTGCGGCGTCGAACTGGAACGACGGCCACGAGTCGGGCGCGTCGTCGGACTCTTCGATCGAGAGGTCCGGGGATTCGTCGTCGGGGTTCGGCCCCTCGTCGGAGTCCGACATACAGCCGGCTAACCCGACAGTGCCGACGACAGCGGCCGCCCGCAAGAATCCGCGCCGATCGCGTTCGTCTCTCATTGCCGAAAGCCACTCGGCCCGGCTACATATGCTTCTTGATACTCTTACGGTCGTGCGACGATCCCGAGGTGGTCCGCGTGGTAGGGCTCGAGTCGCTCGCTCTCGAGAATTTCGTACTCCGACTCGAGTTCCTCGCGAACGTCGGCGAAAACGTCCTCGGGGTCGCGCGTGACGTCCTCGCTTCTGGCCTTCACCGCCAGCAGGAGCCGTCCGTCGTCGGCGAGGAAGCGTCGGTTCTCGAGGGCGACGCGTGCCTGGCCGCGGGTCGCGACGTCCTGTACGACGACGTCGACGTCGGATTCGACGACGTGGGCGTAGGTCTCCGGTTTCCGGGCGTCCGCAAGCAGCGGGAACAGTCGCGGTCGGGAGTCCGCCGCCTCGAGCAGGTCCCGCGCCGGCCGCGCGGCGAACTCGACCGCGTAGGTCGGGCCCGCGAAGTCGGCGACGTGGCTGACCGTCGTTCCGCTCGCAGCACCCAGGTAGAGGGCGGTTTCTCCTCCCTCGAGGCCGGTGTCCATCCCTAGCTCGAGCATCGCACCGAGTTTCGAGCGGTCGGGATTCCAGGCGCGCCACTCTCCATCGGTCGGTTCACCGTAGACCGGTTCGCCACGGGTGGCGAGGCGTTCGGTCCCGCCGACAGAGCGGCGTTCGACGCCGTCGGGGAGGTCAGTCATCGCTCTCACCCCCATCGTCGGCCGTTCGCGCCTGAATCGTCTCGATTCGCTCCGCGAGTTCCGCATCGAGTTCGGGTTTGCGCTCGCCCGAGTAGTGATCGACGCGGGCCGCAATCGCTAGTTTGCCTGCGAGGGCTCGCGCTGCCGAACCGCGGTTCTCGGGATGAGTCCCCTGGATCGCGTCGTGCATGTAGATGATCCCGTGTTTCGGCGACGGAGCGTGGCCACGCAGGTGGGCAAAGAGCGCGTCCTCCGCGCCCAGCACCTGGATCGTACCGCTCGGTTTCTTCGCGAGCGACTCGAGGCCACCGGCGAGCGAGATCAGCCGCGCCGCGAGGACCGGCCCCGCGAGCGCGGAGAGGTTGGGCGCGACCGTGGGTGTGCGTCGCTCGACGAACTCCCGGAGATCGTCGGCTTCGTCCGCGAGGTCGGCGACGCGGTCGGCCAGCGAGACGATCCGGCCCGAGGCCGCCTCGAGGTCGTCGTCCCGGGAGGCGAGGTCGCGGGCGTACTCGACGCCCGTTCCGGCGTCGGGGTCGACGGTGCCGCCCCACTCGGCCAGACGCTCGGCGAGTTCGTTCGCGGTTCGCTCACAGTCGTCCATCGACCGAACGGCGTGGACGAGCTGGCGGTCGTCGGCTCCCTCGCGTTCGGTAATCTCCTCGCGAGCGGCGGCCGTCGTCGCCTCCTTCAGCGCGTCGTAGTAGTCCTCGGCGTCGTCGACGACGCCCGACTCGACGGCCAGCGTCGGCCAGTCGCGTGGCTCGTCGGCGGTTCCGGTCCGGACGGCCTCGGCTGCTGCCTCGAGGTCCGTCGGATCGACGGCCGAGAACCAGCCCGATCCCTCGGGATCAGTTGCAGTCATCACCCACCAGTAGTCGCTCTGCTTGTATATGCGTTCTCGAAACGATGCGTCGGCGACGAGACGATCACTCGAGCGTTTCGAACGCGTCCAGAACGGCCGGCCAGTGATCGTGGGCTGCTTCGGCGTTTCCGGTGTGTGACCCACCGTATCCCAGACCGTACGTCCCATCGGACGGGAAGTACGGCTGGAGGATCGAGTGGCCGGCGTCGTCGTAGACCAGGTGGTCGAACGAGGAATCGTCGGCTTCCTCGAGTCGGTCGGCCGAGAACTCGTGTAGCCGCTCGGCGGGCCACAGGCCGTCGTCGCCGCCCGAGACGAGCAAGACTGGTCCGTGGATCTCTTCGACGGGGATCGTCGCGTCCTCGATGGTGTCCGAGGCCGCAGTCTCGAGGGCCTCGGAGAACCGGTCGACGAGGGGTGTTCCCGGCTCCCGCGGTACGTCGCTCAGCGAGACGTAGGGGACCGGGTCGCCGTCGATCGACCACGAGGAGGTCTCGGGGAGGTCGTCGGCCGAAGAGCCACCTTCCCAGACCACGCCGCTGCCGGCGATCGAGACGACCGGTCCGATCGAGTCGAGTTCGCTGCCGGCGAGCAGGGCGAGTTCACTACCCTTCGAGACGCCCCAGAGCCCAACCCTGTCGCCCGTGACGCCGTCGTACTCGAGCAGCCAGTCGATCGCTCGCTCGACGTACTCGAGCGGGATCTCGACGAGGTCGTCCGGCAGTCCCGGCCCGTCGAAGTACTCGAGCGAGAGAGTCGTGAAGCCGCGCTGAGCGAGTTGGGCGGCGACGTAATCCAGCGAGCCGCCGCCGGAGCCGTGCAGGACGACGATTCCCGGGGATTCCGCGGCGTCGTCGGGTTCGAACACGCTCCCCACGAGGTCGCCGTCAGGTTCGGCATCGGCCTCGAGATCTGGGTAGTGGCGTTCGATCGTCGTCGAGCCGAGTTCCTCCCCGTCGACCCGGACGCTAAACTGCAGCGTCCGTTCGTCGGGCCACTGGAACGCTACCGGCGGTTCGGGACTGTCGCGGTGAAACTCCCACCAGGAGACGTCGGCGAACTGGATCAGCGCGACCGTCGTCGGCACCTCGAGTTCGGGCGGCACGTCGCCGTCGACGATCGGAGCCTCGTTCACGTCGAGGGTTTCGCCGTCCGTCTCGAGCGTGACGGCAGCACCGAACGGCTCGTAGTCCGTTATGTCTCCCTCGAGAACGACCTCGAGATCCGTCTCGGCAGGCACACCGGTGACTTCCATCTCGAACGGTTCGTCGACGCGGACTCGATCGGGATGGTCGAACGATGGTGACAGGTCGTCGTCCGTGCTACAGCCTGCGAGGGCGATACTGCTGCAGCTACCGAGGAGAGCGAGGGTCCGACGCCTCGTTCGTCGGGGACCAGTCATTCGAGTACGCCACGGTACGAGCGTTTCGAGCAAAAGTGTTGGGTGTGGAACACGATGGTGAGGCTCCGGAGACGCTCCCTGTCGAAAGCGACGGACGGGCCGAAACGTCGGCTACTCGAGGTCGCTTCTGACGGTGCTGCCGATCACGAGCGCGGCACCGATGATGACGAGGTTCTTGACGATGTACTGGCCTTCGACGGTGAGTCCGTAGGGGAAGATCGTGAAGACGACGCCGGGCAGGAGGACGATCGGCAGGAAGGTGCCCGGAAGCTGGAGAAAGAGGAGGAAGATTCCCACCCGGATGAGCGGCCGGTAGAGCAGGCTGAGTCCGATGAGGATCTCCCAGACGCCGAGGATGGGGACGAACAGTTCCGGTGGGACGAGGTAGACGGTTGCCGCGACGAGTTCGGCCGCCGGGCTGACGCCGAAGAGCTTGAGCGCGCCGAACCAGACGAACACGATGGCGACGGCGGCCCGCAACACCGGAATCCCCCATCGATTCATCCACGCTGTGATCCGCTCGTCGATCCTGTCGAACTGCTGTCGATACGTCCGGACCCGTTCGGAGACCGTTTCGGTAGCCATACTGATCCTATCAGGTGTACGAGAGCGCGACCGAAAACAGTTCAGCCGGCACCGGGAGACTGGCGTCAGGAGCGCCAGAACTCGGGCGTGAGCAGAACGAGCACTGGAATGATCTCGATGCGGCCGACCCACATCACGACCACCATCACGACCTTGGTCGTCCAGTGGAACACGTCGTAGGTGCCGTACGGCCCGGCGGGACCGAACGCGGGTCCGATGTTCAAAAACGTCGAGGCGGCGGCACCGATGGCCTCGAATTCCCCGAATGCACCACCGTTGTAGAGCCCGGTCCGTGCACCGTCGACGACGATCACGACCGTCACGAGGAAGACGCCGACGATAGCGACCAGCGTGTAGGAGTAGATGTCCCTGATCGTTTCCTCGTCGACCGGCTGGCCGCTGAGACGGATCGGTCGGATCGCCTCGGGGCGAAACGCGGTAAACAGGTTCCGCCTGAACGCCTTCGCGATAACCAGCCAGCGCAACGACTTGATCGAACAGGTCGTCGATCCGGCCATCCCGCCGAGGAACATACACATGAACAGGAGGTGTTTGGCGAACGGCGACCACTCGTTGAAGTCCGCGTTCGCGTACCCGGTCGTCGTGATGATCGAGACGACGTTGAAAACTGACTGGCGAACGGTGTCGTGCAGTCCGTTTCCGGTCGGGTTCCCCTCGAGCGTCAGTATCGTAAACACGAGACCGGCAAAGACGACGATCGTCCCGATGTAGAATCGGAACTCCTCGCTGTTGCGGAGCCGGTCGAGGTTCCCCTTGAGGACGAAGTACATGAGCACGAAGCTGGTCGAGCCGAGGATCATAAAGGGCATGACCGCCCACTGGACGATCGGCTCGAACGCCTCGAGGCTCAGCGGCTCCGGTGAGAAGCCCGCTGTCGCGACGCTCGTAAACGCGTGAGCGACGGCGTTGTAAAGCGTCATGTTCGGCGCGAATCCGAGGAGATGCAGCGAGTAGAGGACGGTCACTGCGATCGCCGTCAGTCCCGTGTACAGCTTCAGGATCAGGCGAGCAGTGTCCTCGACGTGTGGGGTGAGCTTGTTGACGTTGTCGTACTGGGTCTCGGTCTCCATCAGCTGAGCACCGGCGACCGAGAGCTGTGAGAAGATCGCCGTGACGAGAATGAGGATTCCGAGCCCGCCGAGCCACTGGATGAGCTGTCGCCACATCATGATCGAGCGAGCGTGCTCGTCGAAGTCCCGGAGGACGGTCGCTCCCGTGGTCGTAAGTCCGCTCATCGCCTCGAACGCCGCGTTGATCGGATGGGCGATCGTCCCCTGTCCGGCGACGACGAACGGAATCGCCCCGACGAGCGCCACCAGTAGCCAGGTCAACGAGACCATGAGAAACGCCTCTCGTGGCCCGAGCCGGCCGTCGCTCTCGAGACGTTCGAACCCCAGCCCGAGCGCGAGGGTGACGGCGATGGTCACGAGAAACGGGAGGACCGACTCGCCGTAGTAGATCGCAAGAACGAGCGGGAAACACAGCGGTAGAGCAAGCCACTTGAGGACGATACCGGTTAGATGGAGGCTATACCGCCAGGCAACCCGAATTCTCATCGTCGACCTCGTTGCACGATGGTGGCTGTGATTGCGGAACTATTAAGTCCGGCTATAGATGTTCGCTCACCTGGCGAACAGTCGTTCCCAGAGCGACCGGCTCGTCGGCCGTTCGGCCAGTATCACCGAACAGTCGACCTCGTTGACGACGTCGTAGGCGAGCGACCCCCGGAGGAGCCGCGAGAGAAGCCCGCGTTCGGTCGCGCCGATGACGAGCAACGAGTGCTCCGCGGCGGCCCCGGCGATCGCTCCCTCGACGTCACCGGAGGTATCGATCAGGATCTCGGCGTCCTCGAGGTCGTGGTCGCTCGCCCACGCCGTGAGGAACTCCTCACCGTCGACACGGTCCTGATCGCCGTCGACGACGTGCATCAGCGTGATCTCGGAATCGAGCTGATCGCGCATGTAGCGGGCGACCTCGGCGCTCAGGTCGGAGTCGGGTCCGCCGGCAGTCGGCACGAGCACGCGGTCGGTCTCGAGACCTTCGTCGTCGAACACGAGGAAGTCACACGGCAGGTCGTGAGTGAGTTCGTCGATCGGCCGTTCGGCCCGGCCTGCCGTCCACGGACGCCCGGGGCCCCAGCCCATGACGACTTTGTCCGCCTGTTCCCGACGGGCGACGTCGAACAGTTCCTCGAAGCCACGGTGAGAGGCGACCGTCCGAACGTTGACGGGGACGTCCATCGTCTCTGTGCTCTCGCGAACACGGGTCATCAGCCGCTGGGACTCTTCGTCGATGCGCCGGAGGTGTTCGGACCCCTCCTCGAGAGGAGTCTGGTCGGGAACTTCGACGACGTGGACGGCTTCGACGACGCCGTCGTTTGCTTTCGCGACGACACTTGCGAGCGAAAGGAGGTTCGACTCCGTGCGGGGGTTCGAGACGGGGACGACGACCGTGTACTCGTCGTTATCGGCCGGTCGAGCGGCAGTCGCGGCAGACACTGCGACGTCCGGCATCTCCTCGGACCGGTCCAGAATGTACGAACCGAGAATCCCCTCGAGTTCGGTCTCGGTTCGTGCATACCAGAAGTACCAGACGACCGCGAAGACGACGAACGCCCCGGCGATCAGGGTCGCGAGGTTGTCCATGTAGTAGATCAGGGCCAGCGAGAGGACGAAGCCGGTAATCGGCAGGTACGGGTAGAACGGCACCTCGAAGTCCGGATCGTACTCCGGTGGGTTCGTCTCGCGGAAGACGATCAGCGAGGCGTTGATCAGCGCGTAGACGACGAGGTGGAGGATGCTGGCCGCACTCGAGAGAATCTCGACTGTCTCGCCGAGCGCGACGATGAAGATAATAATCATGGCCCCGGTGACCGCGATCGATCGGTACGGCGTCGCGAACCGGGGGTGAATCGCGTTGAGCGAGTCCGAGACGATCTTATCTCGCCCCATCGCGAAGTTGATGCGGGCCGAGGCGAGGATCGACGCGTTCGCGCTCGAAGCCGTCGCGAGCAGTGCCGCGATGGTGATCGACGTCACGCCGGCTCCCAGCAGCGAAATCTCAAGGCTGGCAACCGTGAACGCGTAGTCGAAGACGATCTCGGCGGCGTAGGACATCGGTGCGGCCTCGACTTCGTCGAGGAAGAACTCGTCGTGTGGGATCAGGCCCATCAGGAGGCCGACGAGGATCGTGTAGATCACCATCACGATGCCGACGCTGCCGATAATTGCGATGGGGAGGTTGCGGCCGGGGTTCTTGAGTTCCTCGCCGATCGTCGCAATCTTTGCGTAACCGAGATAGGAGACGAACACGAGCGCTGCGCCGGGAAGGATCGCGGCCGTCCCTTCGGGCGTGTAGCTTCCGTCGACGGTGACGGTTCCCCAGTCGAACGAGAAGAAGCCGACGATGGCGAAGATCGTCAGCAGACCGAGCAGGATCGTAACGATCACGGTCTGGATACCGCCGGTCTCTTTCGCACCCATGTAGTTGACGCCGACGAAGGCGATCCCCGCGAGGACTGCCCCGATCTGTATGTCAGTAAGAACGAGCGGACCGATCGCGATCGTCGGAAGAAGTGCGAGTTCGCCGAGACCAGGAACCGTGACGACGATCCCATCGAGCAGATCGGCGAGATAGCCACCGAATCCGATTGCGTAGAAGGCACTCGCGAACGCGAGGCCGATCCAGTCACCCATTCCCGAGATCGACCCGAACAGCGGTCCGAGTGCCCGGTTGATGTAGTAGTACGCACCGCCGGCTTTCGGCATCGCCGTCCCGAGTTCGCTCACCGAGAACGCGTTTATCATGGCGATCATGCCGCCGATGATAAACGAGAGGACGACTGCCGGCCCCGCTTCCTGGGCAGCGATACCCGGCAGGACGAAAATACCCGCACCGATCATCGTCCCGATACCGATCGCGAGGGCCGAGATCAACCCCAGGTCCTTGGCGAGTTCCTCGTCGCCACCGGTCATCGTCGATCCCTCCGTCTCGAGCGGTCAGCAACGACCGATACTGGACGTATCATGGTAGATCCGGAGCGTACGCGACACTCCCGTTACGGGACGGTTGGATCTCTGAATCTTAACTTATTCGGTTCCGAAAATACGAGCCAATAGGATTGGGGTGATGAAAATAGAGTATATAAGTGAGGTATCGGTTCTGGAGTTCAATCCTCGTTCTCGGACGGTCGGTCGGGGTCCGGCGTCGCTGGTTCCGGAGTAACTCCGGTTCCGTCGTCGGCGCTGGATCCGAATACCCGCTCCCGAAGGCTTCGTTTGTGGCTCTTCTCCGCCAGCAGGACCGAACACTCGACCTCCTCGAGGACGTCGAGGACGAGCGATCCGCGAACGAGCCGCGAGAGCAGGCCTTTCTCCGTCGCGCCGACGATCAACAGCGTCGCGTCCCCGGCGGCGTCGGCGATCTCCGTCTGGACGTCGCCGGTTTCGATCCTGATTTCGGCACCACCGAGATCGTGATCCACGGCCCACGACTCGAGGAACTGTCGTCCATTCTCGCGGTTCTCGGCGACGTGCAACAGCGTCACCTCGGCGTCGTACTGGTCGCGCAGGGCGCGTGCGGCTCCGGCGGCGATGTCCGAGTCCGGGCCGCCTGCCGTCGGCAGGAGGATCCTGGACGGATCGAAGCCGCGATCCCGGAAGACGAGGAAGTCACACGGCAGCGAGTGAGCGAGATCGTCGATCGTCGTCTCGACGCGTCCCGGCGAGCCAGTCGCGTCCGGCCCCCAGCCCATCACACAGACGTCCGCGTCGTATCGCGTCGCCGCGTCGAAGATTTCCTCGAAGCCACGGTGTGAGAGGACGGCGTGCGTCTCGACGTCGACGCCGTACGTTTCGGCGTCGTCACGTGCTTGCTCGAGGATGTGCTGGGCCGTCTCGTACTCCTTCTGGTCGCGAGCAGCCTTGAGCGACGTCTGGTCGGGTACTGTCTCGATGTTGACGGCGACGACCGTCCCGTCGTGCTGGTCTGCGATCGCAGCACCGAGCGTGATGAGGTGGTGCTGGTGTGCGGGGTTCGCCAGCGGCACCATCACGCGGTAGTCGCCACCCTCTGGCTTGACCGACGTCGTCGCCGAGACTGCGGCGTCGGGTAGCTCTTCGGAGCGCTCGAGGACGTACTGCGAGAGGACACCAGGGGATTCGATCTTCGACCGGGCGTAGCCGAGATACCAGACGACGCCGAAGGCGACGAACACGAACGAGAGCGCGATCACGATCGGTTCGATGAAGGCGATCAGCGCGAACGAGAAGATCGCACCCAGAATCGGCGTGATCGGATACAGTGGAACGGTAAAGTCGGGGTCGTACCCCTCGGGTTCGGCCTCGCGGAAGACGATCAACGCGAGGTTCAGGAGTCCGTAGACGATCAGGTGGAGAACGCTACCCGCGGTCGCGAGCATCTCGAGGTTGCCCAGCGCGATGAACACGAGGATCAGAGCGCCGGTAATCGCGATCGCACGATACGGCGTCGCGAACTTCGAGTGGACCTCGTTGATTTTCGGCGTAATAAGTTTGTCACGACCCATCGCGAAGTTGATCCGCGAAGACGCGAGGATCGACGCGTTCGCACTCGAGGCGGTCGCGAGCAGGCCACCGAACAAGAGTGCGACCGCTCCTATCGGGCCGATCAGTAACTCGGCGACGTCGACGACGGCGGTCTCGTTGTTCGCGACCAGATCGGTTTCGACGGCCGCGAGTATCGCAAGCAGGATGAGTGCGTACGACAGCGTTACGATGACGACGCTGCCGATAACCGCACGCGGAAGGTTCTTGCCCGGTTCCTGAATCTCCTCGGCGACGGAGGTAATCTGGACGAAGCCGAGATAGGAGACGAAGATCAGGCCCGTCACCGGAAGCAACGGCGTCCATCCCTCGGGATCGATCGGACGCAGCGTCTCGAGGTCGGCGTTGAGAAGACCGAACAGCGTAAAGACCGTCAGGATCCCCATGAGGGTAACGACGATGACGTTCTGGATCTGGCCCGTCTCCTTGGCACCGACGTAGTTGATTGCGATGAAAAACGCCGCACCGAGCAGGCCGATGACCTGGGCTGGCTCGAGTCCGATCGGACCGAGGGTCACGCCGGAGACGGCCACGAATTCGTTGACGTACTCGCCGAATCCGTACATGTAAAACGCGGAGGCGAAGGCGAGACCCATCCAGTTCCCCCAGCCCGCGATCGACCCAAAGAGTGGCCCGAGCCCCTGGTTCACGTAGTAGTACGCTCCACCGGAGACGGGCATCGCAGTTCCCAGCTCCGATGCCGATAGCGCGGTCAAGATGGCGATGAAGCCACCGATAACGAACGCGAGTGCGGCCAGTGGGCCGAGATCGGCGACGGCCGCACCGGGAAGCACGAAGATGCCCGCGCCGATCATCGTCCCGACGCCGATCGTCAACGCGGCAAGCGGGCCGATGTCTTTCGCGAGTTCTTCTCCCTCTCCACTCATCGTTCCTCCACTTTCGTCCCTGTCCGGGTTCGTATTGATGTAGACATATGCAATTCAATCGTCGATATCGTTCGATCGCTCAGTACGTGGGAGGTCGTTTCGTTCCGCAGAGTCCGCTCGACCGACCCCAGAACATACCGGAACAAGTGGGACCCGACCCTTAATTGGTTCGTTTACCGCTCGGGACCGGTTTACCGTTCCTCGTTCGTCGTTTTACCGAACGTAATCGGAACGTCGTTTGCGTCACCGACATCGAATTCCAGTGCCGTAGCCTGCCGTTCGAACCCGATTTCGTTTCGCCCGCTCAAAATTGATCCAACGAATCGTCTCGAGCGATCGCCGACCGGGAGTATCGGCATCTGAAGACGTGTTTTGGTTCTATATCGTAACTAAGGGAGTTTTCTAATTTCCGTATCGAAAATAGAGTCGGTAAGATTATATGACCGAGCGCAATATCGGTGGCGTATGATGCTATTGGGAGCGAGATCACGCCGGGGTCGGGGGGCAGTAGCGTCCGGCCTCGGTCCGGGACGTGACTCGTGTCCAGCCGTCATGCGGGAGACGCCTCGAGCGGCGTCACCCGATGGCGGAACGGCGTTCGAGACGGAAGACTCCGGAGAGCCCGATTATTTCCGCCAGAAACCTGCGATGGACGAGTCTCGACAGCCTCGAGGGACCACTTCGACCGAGAGCCGCCGGTCAGTCACGTACCCTTACAATCCACTCTCTCGTAGGAGGGAACGATGCGCGTAGTCATCGTCGGGGCTGGCGAAGTCGGACGAGCGATCGCCCGCAACCTGGAAGACGCACACGACGTCGTCGTCGTCGACCGCGACCGCGAGGTCGTCGAGGAACTCACTTACTCGCTCGACGTCCTCTCGATCCGGGGCGACGGGACCGAACTGCGGGCTCTCGAGCAGGCAGACGTCGAGCAGGCCGATCTCGTGATCGCCTGTACCGACGACGACGAGGTCAACGTCGTGATCTGTGGGGCCGCGAAGACGGTTTCCGACGCGTTCACGATCGCTCGCGTCCGCCGTCGGACGCTGCTCGAGACCTGGGAAGGGTCGGAGGGAGCCTTCGGCGTCGACTTCATGGTCTGTACGGACCTGCTGACCGCCCGCGCGATCTTCCGAATCTCCGGGCTTCCAGCCACCCAGGACGTCGATACCTTCGTCGGCGGACTCGTCCGGATGGCGGAGTTCGAGATCGACGACGATAGCCCGGTCGCCGGCAAGACGGTCGTCGAGGCCGACCAGTACGACTCGCTGACCTTCGCAGGGATCTTCCGGGGCGACGAGATGATCGTCGCAACCGGTGACACCGTCCTCGAGTCGGGCGATCGAGTCGTCGTCATCGGGAGTGCCGACTCCGTCTCGGACTTCGCCGCCGACGTCGTCGCACCCACTAGCGACAACGGTGACGAGGTCGTCATCGTCGGTGCGAGCGAGATCGGGTTCCAGGCGGCCCGCGAGTTCGAGGAACACGGCTACCGGCCACGGCTGATCGAGCAGGACCACGACCGCGCCCGCGAGGTCGCCGAAGCGTTACCGGACACGCTGGTGATGGAAAGCGACGCGACCGACACCGAATTCCTCGCCAGAGAGCACGTCGACGAGGCCGACCTCGTCATCTCGGCGCTCGACGGCGACGAGAAGAACCTGCTCGTCTCCCTGCTCTCGCGTCGTCTCGGCGTCGACCGGACAGTCGCCGTTATCGAGAACTTAGAGTACGCGGAGCTGTTCGAGACCGTCGGGATCGACGTCGCGATCAACCCGCGCGAGGAGACGGCCGAGGAAATCGTCCGCTTTACGCGTGCCGGCCAAACCGAGAAGGTCGCGATGCTGGAACACGATCGTGCGGAAGTAATCGAGTTCGAGGTGAGTCGCGACAGCGTTCTGGCCAAGCGGACGATCGTCGACGCGACGACGTCGCTTCCGGACGGCGTCGTCATCGGAGCGATCTCTCGTGGCGGCGAACTCGTCACTCCGCGTGGGGAGACAGTCATCAAACCCGGCGATCACGTCGTGATTTTCGTCGACGCAGCCGTCCTCGAGGAAGTCTTCGAACTGGTGTGACCTCCTCCTCGCCGTAAACGGAGAGGGATCGAAGATCCCTCAGGCAGTCGGGCTATGCCCGACGACGGCGAGGCTTCCCACGGCACCGCACCGCTGAGTTGGGATATTTGCTGGTTTACGACCCGTCGGCATGACGGGCCGATGGCGGGGCCACACCGCCGTTACTCCTATCCCGGCATGGGACTCGGAGTTATCTTGTTGGCCGAGACACCACAGCGGTTCGAGATGGGTGTCTCGAACGTATTGGGTCTCGGAGTCCCAATATTGTGCATTTAGGTGGCGGGGTAACCGCCTCGGTGTACGTCATACTACGACACGATGATCCTTAAATATCCGTATTGCTGCCGAACAGTGATTGTATCAGCGTTGTTGGATTCACGCCCGCCGTAAACGG
>NZ_FNLC01000009.1 GCF_900104065.1 Natronobacterium texcoconense
TGCGGAGAGCTCGAAATGCTTCGGCGCTGTAGGATGTGGCTGCGGCCGATTAGGTAGACGGTGGGGTAACGGCCCACCGTGCCAGTAATCGGTACGGGTTGTGAGAGCAAGAGCCCGGAGACGGTATCTGAGACAAGATACCGGGCCCTACGGGGCGCAGCAGGCGCGAAACCTTTACACTGCACGCCAGTGCGATAGGGGGACTCCAAGTGCGAGGGCATATAGTCCTCGCTTTTTACGACCGTAAGGAGGTCGTGGAATAAGTGCTGGGCAAGACCGGTGCCAGCCGCCGCGGTAATACCGGCAGCACGAGTGATGACCGCTCTTATTGGGCCTAAAGCGTCCGTAGCTGGCCACGCAAGTCCGTCGGGAAATCTCCCTGCTCAACGGGGAGGCGTCCGGTGGAAACTGCGTGGCTTGGGACCGGAAGACCTGAGGGGTACGTCCGGGGTAGGAGTGAAATCCTGTAATCCTGGACGGACCACCGGTGGCGAAAGCGCCTCAGGAAGACGGATCCGACGGTGAGGGACGAAAGCTCGGGTCACGAACCGGATTAGATACCCGGGTAGTCCGAGCTGTAAACGATGTCTGCTAGGTGTGACACAGGCTACGAGCCTGTGTTGTGCCGTAGGGAAGCCGTGAAGCAGACCGCCTGGGAAGTACGTCCGCAAGGATGAAACTTAAAGGAATTGGCGGGGGAGCACTACAACCGGAGGAGCCTGCGGTTTAATTGGACTCAACGCCGGACATCTCACCAGCATCGACAGTAGCAATGAAGGTCAGTGTGATGAGCTTACTGGAGCTACTGAGAGGAGGTGCATGGCCGCCGTCAGCTCGTACCGTGAGGCGTCCTGTTAAGTCAGGCAACGAGCGAGACCCGCACTCTTAATTGCCAGCAACACCCTTGTGGTGGTTGGGTACATTAGGAGGACTGCCAGTGCCAAACTGGAGGAAGGAACGGGCAACGGTAGGTCAGTATGCCCCGAATGTGCTGGGCGACACGCGGGCTACAATGGCCGAGACAGTGGGATGCAACCCCGAGAGGGGGCGCTAATCTCCGAAACTCGGTCGTAGTTCGGATTGCAGGCTGAAACTCGCCTGCATGAAGCTGGATTCGGTAGTAATCGCCGTTCAGAAGACGGCGGTGAATACGTCCCTGCTCCTTGCACACACCGCCCGTCAAAGCACCCGAGTGGGGTCCGGATGAGGCCGCCTTCCGGCGGTCGAATCTGGGCTCCGCAAGGGGGCTTAAGTCGTAACAAGGTAGCCGTAGGGGAATCTGCGGCTGGATCACCTCCACTGACCGGGAC